>NZ_JAOCFV010000025.1:0-66067 GCF_029842145.1 Stenotrophomonas sp. GD03794 | reverse complement strand
GGCTGCGCCCGGTGGCCGGGAAACCTCAATACCCCGCCGCCTGCCCATCCTTTCGACTCTCAGACGCACCGTAGTAAACGCCGGATTCCGGATCACGCATGATCGCCTGATACCCACCATACGGACCGTCGGCGAACACGATGCGATGCCCCTTGCGCATCAACGCACGCACCGTTTCATACGGGAAGCCGGTTTCCAGATTCACTTCACCACCGTCGGTCATCGCCGTGGCCTGACCTGTCGGTTCAGTCGAGCCCTCGTGCTGGATGCGCGGTGCATCACCGGCTTCCTGCAGGTTCATGCCGAAATCCACCAGGTTCATCACGATCTGCGCGTGGCCCTGCGGCTGCATCGCGCCGCCCATCACGCCGAAGCTGGCATACGGCTTGCCGCCCTTGGTGATGAACGCCGGGATGATCGTCTGGAACGGGCGCTTGCCCGGTGCGTAGCCGTTGGGATGGTTCTTCTGCAGCACGAACATCTCGCCACGATCCTGCAGGATGAAGCCCAGCCCCGGCGGCGCCATGCCGCTGCCCATGCCGCGGTAGTTGGACTGGATCAGCGACACCATCATGCCGTCGGCGTCGGCCACGGTCATGTAGATGGTGTCGCCTTCTTCCAGCTGCTTCGGCGTGCCCGGCTGCACTTCCTTCAGCGCCTTGTCCATCGAGATCAGTGCGCGGCGCTGTGCGGCGTACTCCTTGGAGATCAGCTTCTGCACCGGCGCCGGCTGGAACGCCATGTCGGCATAGAAGCGCGCACGGTCGGCGAAGGCCAGCTTCTTCGCTTCAACGAACAGGTGCACATGCTCCGGTGAACCGAACGGAATCTTCGAGAAGTCGTAGCCTTCCAGCACGTTGAGGATCTGCAATGCAGCGATACCCTGGCTGTTCGGCGGCAGCTCCCACACGTCGTAGCCGCGATAGTTGCTGCTGACCGGTTCAACCCACTCACCGTGGTGGTCGGCCATGTCCTGGTAGCTCAGGTAGCCACCGTTGGCCTTGAAATAGTCGCCGATGGTGCGGGCGATATCGCCCTTGTAGAAGGCATCACGGCCGCCGTCGGCGATCTTCTGCAGCGTACTGGCCAGATTCGGGTTCTTCCACATCTCGCCCTTGCGCGGGGCGTGGCCGTTGATCGTGAACTGTTCCTTGAAGCCCGGGTACTGCGACAGCTTGGGTACCGAGCGGTCCCAGTAGTAGGCGATCACTTCGGCCACCGGATGGCCCTCGCGGGCGTAGCGGATGGCCGGCGCCAGGTTGTCGGCCATCGGCTTGCGGCCGAAGCGGTCGTGCAGCGCGAACCAGCCATCGACTGCGCCGGGCACGGAGACCGGCAGCGGGCCGGTAGCCGGGATGTCCTTCAGGCCACGGCGCTGGAACTCGGCCAGGGTCAGCGACTTCGGCGAACGGCCCGAACCGTTGTAGCCATAGAGCTTCTGCGTCTTCGGGTCCCAGACGATGGCGAACAGGTCGCCGCCGATGCCGTTGCCGGTCGGCTCCATCAAGCCAAGCGCGGCGTTGGCGGCGATAGCCGCGTCCACCGCCGAGCCACCGCCCTTCATCACGTCCAGCGCGATCTGGGTGGCCAGTGGCTGCGAGGTGGCGGCCATCGCATGCGGGGCGATCACCTCCGAACGGGTAGCGAAGGCGTGGCCGGTGATGCGGTCGGCGGCAAAGGACAGCGCGGGCACGGCAGCCAGCACGGCGGCAGCGAGCAGGGAACGGGCAAGGCGTCGGGACACGGTCGGGTTCCGATGGAAGGGTGGTCCCCGATCTTCGCCGCTGCGGCCTTCACGCGGTATCGGGCAGAGGTCATGGACGTTGATCCTGGGGTGGGTGCGGAGGTCCGCACCCAACAAGGCGAAAATCCGCTGGATTCCGCGCAGAAGCCGACCTGAAAGGAGTGAATTCGGGTTCACCGAAACACTTTCAGCGGCAACCATCCTTGTGCCACAAGCGATTGCGCTGGATGCAGCGGAAACCGATAAAAATTCCGTCGCGAGGGTTGACATCGCCGAAACGGTTGTGTTCCTCTCGATCACATGTTGCATCACAACACGCCACCGCGAACCCACATCGAAGCCGCCGACACCGGCGCCGCCTCGCTGCGTTCGATTCTTGTGCTCGTACTTATTACCCAACCAACAGGTGCGGGACGAGCCAGCGTGTAAGCAACAAACACACCGGAACTCTTCAAAAACCCGCACCCGCCCCGGTGCGGGTTTTTTCATTTCAGGACCTGGTTTCAGACGCAACCACCATGACCAACGCCGATCGCACAACCCGGACCTGCACCACCGCGACGCCTCGTGGTGGCTGTGCCTGTGCAACGCGTGGCGCCTCCTCCACCGCTTTCCCCTGACCGGCCGGCACGTCACCTCGACGACCGGCCGTTCTTTTTTCTTCCCACCGCAAGGAACCTCCCCCATGAGCACCAACGACCTGCCCCAGACCAAGATCGCCGTCATCGGCTACGGCAGCCAGGGCCGCGCCCACGCACTGAACCTGCGCGAATCCGGCTTCGACGTGGTGGTAGGCCTGCGTCCGGGCGGCCCGACCGAAGCCAAGGCCCAGGCCGATGGCTTCACCGTGATCGCGCCCGCCGATGCGGTGAAGGATGCCGACCTGGTCGCCGTGCTGACCCCGGACATGGTGCAGAAGAAGCTCTACAACGACGTGCTGGCGCCGAACATGAAGCAGGGCGCCTGCCTGCTGTTCGCGCATGGCCTGAACGTGCACTACGGCATGATCGAGCCGCGCGCCGACCTGGACGTGGTGCTGGTTGCGCCGAAGGGCCCGGGTGCGCTGGTGCGTCGTGAGTACGAGATCGGGCGCGGCGTACCGTGCATCTGGGCGGTCTACCAGGATGTCAGCGGCAAGGCCGCGCAGCACGCGCAGGCCTACGCGGCCGGCCTCGGCGGCGCCCGCGCCAACCTGATCCAGACCACCTTCAAGGAAGAGACAGAGACCGATCTGTTCGGCGAGCAGGCGGTGCTGTGCGGCGGTGCCTCGGCACTGGTGCAGGCCGGTTTCGAAACCCTGGTCGAAGCCGGCTACCAGCCGGAGATCGCCTATTACGAAGTGCTGCACGAACTGAAGCTGATCGTGGACCTGTTCTACGAAGGCGGCATCTCGCGCATGCTGGAGTTCATCTCCGAGACCGCGCAGTACGGCGACTACGTCAGCGGCCCGCGGGTGATCGACGCCGGCACCAAGGCACGCATGAAGGAAGTGCTGAAGGACATCCAGGACGGCACCTTCACCAAGAACTGGGTGGCCGAGTACGAAGCGGGCCTGCCGAACTACAACAGGTTCAAGCAGGCCGACCTGGAGCACCCGATCGAAAAGGTGGGCAAGGAACTGCGCGCCAAGATGGTCTGGTTGCAAGGACAGGCCGCGTAACCGCGCGGCCTCCCCCACCCGCTTTGCAAGGTTCCCCCATGAACTCTTCCACACATCGCAGCGCGCCGCCCAACGGCGCGCGCTGGCTGACCCAGGCGCTGGAGGCCGAGGGCGTCCACACGCTGTTCGGCTATCCCGGCGGCACCATCATGCCGTTCTACGACGCGCTGGTGGATTCGTCGCTGAAGCACGTCCTGGTGCGCCATGAGCAGGGCGCGGCACTGGCCGCCAACGGCTTCGCCCGCGCCAGCAACCAGGTGGGCGTCTGCGTGGCCACCTCCGGCCCGGGCGCCTCCAACCTGGTCACCGGCATCGCCGACGCGATGCTGGATTCGGTGCCGATGGTCTGCATCACCGGCCAGGTCGCCACGCCGCTGCTGGGCACTGACGCCTTCCAGGAACTGGATGTGTTCGGCCTGACCCTGCCGATCGTCAAGCACAGCTGGCTGGTGCGCAGCGTCGATGACCTGCCGCGCGTGGTCGCCGATGCGTTCCGCATCGCCCGCGAAGGCCGGCCCGGCCCGGTGCTGATCGACCTGCCCAAGGACGTGCAGCTGGCCGATGCCAGTCATCTGCCGGCGCACGTGCCAAGCAGCGTCGAGCCGCCGCCTGCCCCGGCCGAAGCCGCCATCGCCGAGGCCATCGCCGCACTGGCAGCCGCCGAAAAGCCGGTGGTCTACGCCGGTGGCGGCATCGCGCTGGGCGATGCGGTGCAGGACCTGCGCGCTTTCGTCGAGGCCAGCGCCATCCCCACCGTGATGACCCTGCGCGGGCTGGGCGCGCTGCCGGCCAACCACCCGCAGTCGCTGGGCATGCTGGGCATGCACGGCACCCGCGCGGCCAACATGGCGGTGCAGGAAAGCGACCTGCTGCTGGTGCTGGGTGCACGCTTCGACGACCGTGCCACCGGAAAGCTGGCCGAGTTCGCACCGTTCGCCCGTGTCGTCCACATCGATGCGGACGCGTATGAGATCTCCAAGCTGCGCAGCGCCGATGTCGCCGTGGCTGGCAATGTCGGCCATGCCATCCGCGCCCTGCGTGCGGCCTTCCCCTCCCCCAAGGCCCACCAGGACGCATGGCGCAAGCGTTGCGCGCAGCATCGCGATCGTTTCGCCGCACGCTACGACGCGCCGGGCCAGCACATCTACGCACCGGCCATGCTGAAGCGCCTGAGCGAACTGGCACCGGCCGATGCGGTGATCGCCTGCGATGTCGGCCAGCATCAGATGTGGGTGGCACAGCACTGCCGCTTCAACCACCCGCGCAACCACCTGACCAGTGGCGCGCTGGGCACCATGGGCTTCGGCCTGCCGGCCGCGATGGGTGCGCAGTTCGCCTGCCCCGATCGCACCGTGGTGCTGGTCTCCGGCGACGGCAGCTTCATGATGAACGTGCAGGAGCTGGCCACCATCGCGCGTTGCCGCCTGCCGGTGAAGATCGTGCTGCTGGACAACAGTTCGCTGGGCATGGTGCGGCAGTGGCAGGAGCTGTTCTTCGCCGAGCGTTACAGCGAGATCGACCTGTCCGACAACCCGGACTTCGTGGCGCTGGCGCAGGTGTTCGGCATCGCCGCGACCCGCATCGACGCACGTGATGACGTCGAAGGCGGGCTGGCCGCGCTGCTGGCCGAACCGGGACCGGCACTGCTGCACGTGGCCATCGATGCGCGCGCCAACGTGTGGCCGCTGGTGCCGCCGAACACCGCCAACAGCACGATGCTGGAAAGCAATCCCGCCCACGCCCGCCAGGAGACCCCCAATGCAATACCGGCTTGACCTGGTGCTGCACCCGGCCGAAGGCGCGCTGCTGCGCGTGATCGGCATGGCCGAACGCCGTGGCTTCGCGCCGCGCGCGATCAGCGGTGCGCCAGTGGCCGCCGACGATGGCCGCTGGCACCTGCAGCTGGTGGTGGATGGCCAGCGTCCGGCGGAAACGCTGTGCCGGCAGATCGAGAAGATCTACGACTGCGTGTCCGTGCAGGTCACCGCCGTGGAAGGAGCATCCGTATGAACACCCGTACCGTAGCGACCACGGTGCCGGTACGGAGGCGTCTTCTTCGCCGCCCGTGCCCGCATGCGGCGGTCTTCTGCACTGCGCTGGTGGCCCATGCCGGTCGCTGACACCAGCCAGGAAAGCGATGTCGGCGACGTAAGCGTCGCCGACGTACTGGCGGCGCAGGCTCGTCTGCGCCGCTTCCTGCCGCCCACCCCGCTGCACCATGCCGAGCGCTTCGGCACCTGGCTGAAGCTGGAGAACCTGCAGCGCACCGGGTCCTACAAGGTGCGCGGCGCGTTGAACGCGCTGCTGGCCGGCCGCGAGCGCGGCGATACCCGGCCAGTGATCTGCGCTTCGGCCGGCAACCATGCCCAGGGCGTGGCGTGGGCGGCCTACCGCCTGGACGTGCCGGCCATCACCGTGATGCCGCACGGCGCACCGGCCACCAAGATCGCCGGCGTCGCCCACTGGGGCGCGACCGTGCGCCAGCACGGCAACAGCTATGACGAGGCCTACGCCTTCGCGGTCGAACTGGCACAACGCCACGGCTACCGCTTCCTGTCCGCGTTCGACGATGCCGACGTGATCGCCGGCCAGGGCACGGTCGGCATCGAGCTGGCCGCGCACGCGCCGGACGTGGTGATCGTGCCGATCGGCGGCGGCGGCCTGGCCTCCGGCGTTGCGCTGGCGCTGAAATCGCAGGGCGTCCGCGTCGTTGGCGCGCAGGTGGAAGGTGTCGATTCGATGGCGCGTGCGATCCGTGGCGACGTGCGCGGGATCGCCCCCGTTGCCTCGCTGGCCGACGGCGTGAGGGTGAAGATTCCCGGCTTCCTGACCCGCCGCCTGTGCGCCTCGCTGCTGGATGATGTGGTGATCGTGCGCGAGGCCGAACTGCGCGAAACCCTGGTGCGGCTGGCACTGGAAGAACACATCATCGCCGAGGGCGCTGGTGCGCTGGCGCTGGCGGCCGGCCGCCGCGTCGCCGGCCGCCGCAAGTGCGCGGTGGTCTCCGGCGGCAACATCGATGCCGGTGTCCTGGCCGGCCTGCTCACCGACATCCGCCCGCGCCCGCCACGCAAACCGCGGCGACGGCGCAGTGAAACCCCGCGCTCGCCCGCCAAGGCCAGCGCCACCGCTTCCCCCACCTCTTCCCCTTCCCCCCTGCAAGCCGTCGCACCCGCTGTCGAGGAGATTTCCCTGTGACCACCATCGAACGAATTACCACCCCGCGCATCCGCATCTTCGACACCACCCTGCGTGACGGCGAGCAGTCCCCCGGCTGCAGCATGAGCCCGCCGCAGAAACTGGTGATGGCGCGTGCGCTGGACGAACTGGGCGTGGACATCATCGAGACCGGCTTCCCGGCCAGCTCGCAGTCCGACCGCGAGGCGATGGCACTGATCGGCCGCGAACTGCGCCGTCCGAGCCTGACCCTGGCGGTGCTGTCGCGCTGCCTGCAGGCCGACATCGAAACCTCGGCACGTGCGCTGGAGGCCGCTGCCAACCCGCGCCTGCACGTGTTCCTGTCGACCAGCCCGCTGCACCGCGAGCACAAGCTGCGGATGACCCGCGAGCAGGTACTGGAGTCGGTACGCAAGCACGTCTCGCTGGCCCGCTCCTACATCGACGATGTCGAATTCTCGGCCGAAGATGCCACCCGCACCGAGCTGGACTACCTGATCGAAGTCGCGCGCGTGGCCATTGCTGCCGGCGCCACCACCATCAACCTGCCCGACACCGTCGGCTTCACCACGCCGGAAGAGATCCGCGCGATGTTCCAGCAGGTCATCGCCGGCGTCGCCGACGTACCGAATTCCGCCAACGTGATCTTCAGTGCGCACTGCCACAACGACCTGGGCCTGGCCGTGGCCAACTCGCTGGCCGCCATCGAAGGCGGCGCGCGCCAGGTCGAATGCACCATCAACGGCATCGGCGAGCGCGCCGGCAACTGCTCGCTGGAAGAGATCGCGATGGTGCTGAAGGTGCGCCAGGCCTTCTACGAGCAGGACAGTTCGATCAACACTCCGCGCATCGTCGGCACCTCGCAGCTGCTGCAGCGCCTGGTCGGCATGCCGGTACAGCGTAACAAGGCCATCGTGGGCGCCAATGCCTTCGCCCACGAATCGGGCATCCACCAGCACGGCATGCTGCGCCACCGCGGCACCTACGAAATCATGCGTCCGGAAGACGTGGGCTGGGAAGATTCGCAGATGGTGCTTGGCCGCCACAGTGGCCGCGCCGCCGTCGAAGCGCGCTTGCGTGCGCTGGGCTTCTGGCTGGACGAAGACGAACTGAAGCTGGTGTTCGAGCAGTTCAAGGGTCTGTGCGAACAGCAGCGCGTGGTCACCGATGCCGACCTGCAGACGCTGATGCAGGGCGGCTCCAACGCGCAGGGCTACCGCCTGGCGTCGATGACTATCAGCGATGTCGGCAGCCGCGCCAATGCGCTGGTGGAACTGTCCGACCCGGACGGTAACCGCGTGGCCGAGACCGCGCAGGGCGATGGCCCGGTCGATGCGCTGTTCGGCGCGCTGTCGGCCGCTACCGGCGTGCAGCTGATGCTGGACAGCTACCACGTGCACAGCGTCGGCATCGGCGCCGACGCGCGCGGCGAAGCCAATCTGAGCGTGCGCCACGAGGGCGTGGAGTACGACGGCACCGGCACCAGCAAGGACATCATCGAAGCCTCCGCACTGGCCTGGCTGGATGTTGCCAACCGCCTGCTGCGCCAGCGCCAGGCTGCCGCCCACAGCAACACCGACGTTGCCACCCCCGCCACCGCCTGAGGACCCCGCCATGAGCGCCTTCGACACCCCCACCCCGACCAGCGCCGCTGGCCAGCAGTGGAACGCCCAGGATTATGCGATCGACGCCGGCTTCGTGCCGCTGCTCGGCGGCGCTGTATCGCGCCTGCTCGACCCGCGCGCCGGTGAACGCATCCTCGACCTGGGCTGTGGCGATGGCGTGCTCAGCACCGAGCTGGCGCTGAGCGGCGCGCACATCCACGGCGTGGATGCCTCACCGGAACTGGTGATCGCCGCGCGTGCGCGCGGCGTCGATGCGCAGGTGATGGATGGCCACGCACTGACCTTCAACGCCGAGTTCGATGCGGTGTTCAGCAATGCGGCGCTGCACTGGATGGGCACCCCGGACCGCGTGCTGGAAGGTGTGCGCCGCGCCCTGCGCCCCGGTGGCCGCTTCGTCGCCGAATTCGGCGGCCATGGCAACGTGGCCACCATCATCGCGGCGGTGCAGGCCGCGCGCGCGGCCCACGGCCACGGCGCCAGTGCCTTCCAGTGGTACTTCCCCACTGCCGATGCCTATGCCGACCGCCTGCGCCAGCATGGCTTCCAGGTTCAACTGATCGAGTGCACACCGCGCCCGACCGCACTGCCGACCGGCGTGGCCGGCTGGCTGCGGGTATTCGCTGCGCCGCTGCTGGACGACCTGCCGGCCGAGGCACGCGCCACCGTGCGCGAGGCCGCCACCGCATTGCTGGCCGAGCTGCCGCGCAATGCCGCCGGCCAGCCGCTGGCCGACTACGTGCGGCTGCGGGTGCTCGCCCGCCGTCGCTGACATGACCTTTTCGCTATCTTTCCTGATGTCCGCTATTTCGTACTTCTGCCAGGCATACGCATGACTTCCGCACCCCGCACCCTGTACGACAAACTGTGGGACGCCCACGTGGTGGTTCCCGAATCCGACAGCGCGCCCGCCGTGCTGTACATCGACCTGCACCTGATCCACGAGGTCACTTCGCCGCAGGCGTTCACCGAACTGCGCGAGCGCGGCCTGTCGCCGCGCCGCCCGGATCGCACCAAGGCGACGATGGACCACTCCACGCCGACCCTGCCGGCCGCCGCCGATGGCACGCTGCCCTATGCCAGCGCCGCCTCCGAAGCCCAGGTCGCCACGCTGGCACGCAACTGCGCCGAGCACGGCATCGAGCTGTTCGACATGGCCTCGGACAATCGCGGCATCGTCCACGTGATCGCGCCGGAACAAGGCTTCACCCAGCCGGGCATGACCATCGTCTGTGGCGACAGCCACACCTCCACCCATGGTGCGTTCGGTTCGCTGGCGTTCGGCATTGGTACCAGCGAGGTCGGCCACGTGCTGGCCACGCAATGCCTGCTGCAGCGCAAGGCGAAGACGTTCGCGATCACCGTTGACGGCGCGCTGGCGCCGGGCGTCGGTGCCAAGGACGTGGTCCTGCACATCATCGGCGTGATCGGCGTCAACGGAGGCACCGGCCACGTGATCGAATTCCGTGGCAGCACCATCGAAGCGATGGACATGGAACAGCGCATGACCCTGTGCAACATGTCGATCGAGGCCGGCGCACGCGCCGGTATGGTGGCGCCGGACCAGGTCACCTTCGACTTCGTCGCCGCGACCCCACGTGGTCCCAAGGGCGCCGACTTCGACGCTGCCGTGGCGCGCTGGCAGCAGCTGCGCAGCGATGAGGGCGCGCGTTTCGACAGTGAAGTGCACATCGACGCTGCCGATATCCGCCCGACCCTGACCTGGGGCACCCATCCGGGCACCGCCATCGCAGTGGATGCGCCGATTCCGGCGGCCAACGATGCTGCCGCACAGAAAGGCCTGGACTACATGCATTTCCAGGCCGGCAAGGCGCTGGCCGGAACACCGGTGGACGTGGTGTTCGTCGGCTCGTGCACCAACGGCCGCCTGAGCGACATGCGCGAAGTGGCGCAGGTGCTGCGCGGTCGCCGCGTCGCCGAGCGGGTGCGCATGCTGGTGGTGCCAGGCTCGGAGATCGTCAAGCGCGAAGCCGAAGCCGAAGGCATCCATGAGATCGTGCGCGCGGCCGGTGCCGAATGGCGCGAGCCGGGCTGTTCGATGTGCATCGCCATGAATGGCGATCTGGTCGCACCCGGCCAGCTGGCCGTGAGCACCAGCAACCGCAATTTCGAGGGGCGCCAGGGCCCCGGTTCGCGCACGCTGCTGGCCTCGCCGATGAGCGCGGCGTGGGCCGCGGTGAACGGGCACGTCGCCGATACCCGCGAACTGTTCGCACAGGAGGTGGCGTGATGGCTGGTTTCCGTACCCTGACCTCGGCCAGCGTGGTGCTGCGCCAGACCAACATCGACACCGACCAGATCATCCCGGCGCGGTTCCTGTCCACCACCGAGCGCGCCGGCCTGGGCCGCAACGCGTTCAATGACTGGCGCTGGCAGGCCGATGGTTCGCCGGTGGCCGACTTCGCCTTCAACCAGCCGCACAACGCCGGCCGCAGCATCCTGCTGGCCGGCCGCAACTTCGGCTGCGGTTCCTCGCGCGAGCATGCACCGTGGGCGCTGACCGACCTCGGCCTGCGCGCCATCGTCAGCAGCGAGATCGCCGACATCTTCCGCGGCAACTCGCTGAAGAACGGCCTGCTGCCGATCGTGCTGGACGAGGCCGATGTACAGGCGCTGATGCAGCGCCCGGACGACGAGCTGACCATCGACGTGGCCGCGCGCGAACTGCGCACGCCCGATGGTCGCGTCTATTCCTTCCCGCTGGATGGCTTCTCGCAGACCTGCCTGCTGGAAGGTGTCGACCAGTTGGGGTATCTGTTGGGCCGTGTCCCTGAAATTGAACGTTACGAGAGTGAGCATGCACGCTGAAATTGTTGTCCTGCCCGGTGATGGCATCGGCCCGGAAGTCGCCGCCGCCGCGGTTGCGGTCCTGAAGACCGTCGCCGAACGCTTCAACCACACCTTCACCTTCAGCGAGCACGACATCGGTGGCATCGCCATCGACCGCCACGGTGAACCGCTGCCGGCGTCGACCCTGGCGGCCTGCCAGGCCGCGAACGCGGTGCTGCTGGGCGCGGTCGGTGGCCCGAAGTGGTCCGACCCGAACGCCAAGGTGCGCCCGGAGCAGGGCCTGCTGGCGATCCGCAAGGCGCTGGGGCTGTATGCCAACCTGCGCCCGGTGCGTACCCATGAAGCCGCCCTGCACGCCTCGCCGATCAAGGCCGAGCTGCTGCAGGGGGTGGACTTCGTGGTGGTGCGTGAACTGACCGGCGGCATCTACTTCGGCGACAAGACCCGCGATGCCGACAGCGCCAGCGACCTGTGCCGCTATACCGTGGCCGAGATCGAACGCGTGCTGCGCAGTGCGTTCCGCCTGGCGCAACAGCGTCGCGGCAAGGTCACCTCGGTGGACAAGGCCAACGTGCTGGAAACCTCGCGCCTGTGGCGTAACGTGGCCGCGCGCATCGGCCGCGAGGAGTTCCCGGACGTGGCGCTGGAACACCAGCTGGTCGATTCGATGGCGATGCACCTGCTGGCCAAGCCGCGCGAGTACGACGTGATCGTCACCGAGAACATGTTCGGTGACATCCTCACCGACGAAGCCTCGATGCTGGCCGGCTCGCTCGGCCTGCTGCCGTCGGCCTCGCTGGGCGAGCCCGGTGCGGTCGGTATCTACGAGCCGATCCACGGTTCGGCCCCGGACATCGCCGGCAAGGGCATCGCCAATCCCTACGCAACGATCTTCAGTGCGGCGATGCTGCTGCGCCATTCACTGGGGCTGGAAGCCGAAGCCGCCGCGGTGGAAGCCGCCGTGCACGTCGTGCTGGACGACGGCGTGTTCACCGCCGACCTCGCGGCGAAGGGAACGGCAGTGAGTACCGCAGCCGCCACGGATGCGGTGCTGGCGAAGCTGGGCTGACCTATCCGGCAACACTTGTAGAGTCGAGCCATGCTCGACTGCTGTTGCCTGAGTCGAGCATGGCTCGACTCTACAGGGACCTCGCGGCCACGCCCTGCGTGGCTGCGTTACTTGGTGGTGTACCCACCATTGACCAGAATCGTCTGCCCGGTCATCCACCAGCCGTCGGTGACCAGGAAGCGGATCCACGGCACGATGTCGGCGATGTCGGTCAGTCCGGTACGGGTGAACGCCGACAGTGCGGCCGCGGTCTTGTGATACGCCTGCGCATCGGCACTCTCGGCGGGATAGAAGAACGGCGTGTCCATCGGACCCGGGCCGATCGCGGTCACCGAGATGCCACGCTCACCGAACTCCTTGGACGCCGCGCGGGTGAAATGCTCGACCGGTGCCTTGGTGCCTGCATAGCTGGAATAGAACGGGGTGAACGCCCCCAGCAGCGAGGTGACCAGCGTGCAGATGCGGCCACCGTCGTTGACGTGGCGGCCGGCCTCCTTCAGGAAGAAGAACGCAGCCTTGGCATTGACCGCACTCATCTCGTCGTACTCGGCTTCACTGATCTCAAGCAGCGGCTTCTTCAGTACCTTGCCGACCGTATTGATCGCGATGTCAGGGCGACCGACTGCAGCCACGGCATCGGCGAACAGGCGCTCCATCGCTGCGGCCGACGTCAGGTCGCCCTGCAGCGCCACCGCCGTGCTGCCAGCGGCCTGCACGGCGGCGACGGTCGCCTCTGCATCGGCCTGGGTGGCGGCGCTGTTGTAGTGGATGACGATGGCTTTGGCGCCCTGGCTGGCGAAGTCGCGGGCGATCAGTCCGCCGAGGTTCTTGGCGCCACCGGCGATCAGCACGGTCTTGCCCTTGAGGGAATGGTCGGTCATGGCGTTTGTCTCGGGAGGGGGCTGCCCGGGGTGGCAACCCTGCCCTGACGACGATATCGTGCAGAAAAAGCGGATAAAGCCCGCCACATTGACTTAACTTTCCAGAGCCAACGAACAATGGACCGGATCGATCGCTTCCGCATCTTCACCCGGGTGGTGGAGTGCGCCAGCTTCACCCGCGCCGCCGACCAGCTCGGCCTGCCCCGCTCCACCGTCTCGGCGGCCATTGCGGAGCTGGAGCAGCGGCTCGGCACCCGCCTGCTGCAGCGCTCGACCCGGCGGGTCTCCACCACCCACGACGGCGACGTGTTCCATGCCCGCTGCCTGCGCCTGATCGCAGAGGTTGAAGACGCCGAATCGTTGTTCCGACAGGATGACGCACAGCCGGTGGGCCTGCTGAAGATCGACGTGCCCAGCCGCATCGGCCGCCGCATCCTCGCCCCGGCCCTGCCCGACTTCTTCGCGCGCCATCCGCAGGTTGAAGTGGACCTGGGCATGACCGACCGCGCGGTGAACCTGATCGAAGACGGCTGTGATGCGGTGCTGCGGGTCGGCCAGCTGGGTGACTCCAGCCTGGTCGCGCGCATGCTGGGACAGCTCGACTTCGTCAACGTCGCCGCGCCGGCCTACCTGCGCGAGCACGGCATGCCACAGCATCCTGCCGACCTGCAGCAGCATCGCGCGGTGAACTATGCATCGCCGACGACAGCGCGGGTGGAAGCGTGGGAGTGGCAGGACGGCAGCCAGCTGCGCACGTTGCCGATGCCCGGCTGGGTGCGGGTCAACAGTGCCGAGGCCTCGATCGCCTGCTGCGTGGCCGGACTGGGGCTGCTGCAGATTCCGCGCTACGACGTACAGGCTGAACTGCAGTCAGGCGCATTGGTGGAGGTGATGCCGCAGTACGTGGCGCAGCCGTTACCGGTGACCCTGCTGCAGCCGCACCGGCAACACCGCGCGCAACGCGTGCAGGTGTTCATCGAATGGCTGCTGCCGGTGCTGCGGAACGGCCTGCAGCTGCAGTAGATCGGCGCCATGCGTGGATGCACGCATCAGTGCCAACCAAGGTTGGCACCTACCAGGGCCAAGACCCGCTGCGGTAAATCCCCGCCATGCGTGGATGCGTGCAACAGTGCCAACCAAGGTTGGCACCTACCAGGGCAGTGGCCGCCGAACCCGGGGCGTTACGCCCCGGATTCGTCCGGCTTGACCCGGAACCACGCGGCGTACAGCGCCGGCAGGAACACCAGGGTCAGCACAGTGCCCACGATCAGGCCACCCATGATCGAGATCGCCATCGAGCCATAGAACGCACTGCGCGAGAGCGGAATCATCGCCAGCACCGCCGCCAGCGCGGTCAGCACGATCGGGCGGAAACGGCGCACCGTGGCATCGATGATCGAATGCCAGCGGTCATGCCCGGCATCGATGTCCTGCTGGATCTGGTCGATCAGGATCACCGAGTTACGCATGATCATGCCCGCCAGCGCGATCGTGCCCAGCAGCGCCACGAAGCCGAACGGCGCGCGGAACAGCAGCAGGAACAGGGTCGCACCGATGATGCCCAGCGGCGCGGTCACCAGCACCATCGCCGCACGCGAGAAGCTGCGCAGCTGCAGCATCAGCAGCGTGGCCACCACCACCAGGAACAGCGGCATGCCGGCCTTGATCGAGTTCTGGCCACGTGCCGAATCTTCCACGGTACCGCCGGTTTCCAGCAGGTAGCCGCTGGGCAGCTCGGCGCGGATGCCGTCGAGCGTCGGCAGGATCTGGTGCACCACGTCCAGCGGCTGCATGCCATCACTGATGTCGGCGCGCACGGTCACCGTCGGCAGGCGGTTGCGGTGCCAGATGATGCCGTCCTCGAAGCCGTACTCCATCGTCGCCACCTGCGACAGCGTGATGCTGCCGCCGTTGGCGGTCGGCATCGACAGGCTCGACAGCAGCTCCAGCTGGTTGCGTTCATCGGCCGGCCCACGCAGCAGCATCTCGATCTGGCGGTTGCCTTCGCGATACACACTCACCGACTGCCCGGCCAGCGAGCTGGACAGGAACTGGCTGACCTGGGCACTGCTCACGCCCAGCGCGCGGGCACGCTCCTGGTCGATCACCAGCCGCACCACCTTGCTCGGCTCGCTCCAGTCCAGGTTGACGTTCATCACGTGCGGGTTTTCACGCACCTTGGCCTCGACCTGGCGTGCGATCGCCTGCACCTTCTCGATGTGCTCGCCGGAGATGCGCATCTGCACCGGGTAACCGACCGGCGGACCATTCTCCAGGCGGGTCACGCGCATCTGCACGTCCGGGAACTTCGGGATCACCTCATGCAGCAGCCAGTCACGGGTGCTTTCGCGCGACTTGATGTCCTTGGCCAGCACCACGAACTGGGCGAAGTTGGTGGCCGGCAGCTGCTGGTCCAGCGGCAGGTAGAAGCGCGGCGAACCGGTGCCCACGTAGGACACATAGTTGGCGATGCCCTCGCGGTTGGACAGCAGTTTCTCCAGCTTCTCGGCCTGGGCCTGGGTCGAGCGCAGCGACGCGCCCTCGGCCAGCTCGATGTCCACCATCAGTTCCGGCCGGGTCGAATCCGGGAAGAACTGCTGCGGCACGAAGCGGAACATCATCAGCGAGAACACGAACAGGCCGATGGTCGCGGCGATCACCCACCAGCGATGACGCAGGCAGGCATCCAGGAAGCGGCGGAAGCTGCGGTAGAACGGGCGCTGGTACGGATCATGGTCGTGCCCGTGCTGTGGCGGTGCGATCAGGTTGGCCAGCGCCGGATAGCGGTCGGCCCACTGCTGGCGCTTGGCCAGCCAGCGCGCGGACAGGCTGCCCGGCTTCGGCGGCTGCGGATTGAAGAGGTCCGGCAGCATCTTGTCGCCCAGATACGGGATGAACAGCACTGCGGCAATCCACGACACCACCAGTGCGATGGTCACCACCTGGAACAGCGAGCGGGTGTATTCACCGGTGCTCGATGCGGCCGTGGCGATCGGCAGGAAGCCGGCCGCCGTGATCAGGGTGCCGGTCAGCATCGGGAACGCGGTCGATTCCCAGGCGAAACTGGCCGCACGCAGGCGGTCGTAGCCCTGTTCCATCTTGGTGGCCATCATCTCCACCGCGATGATCGCATCGTCCACCAGCAGGCCCAGCGCCAGCACCAGCGCGCCCAGCGAGATCTTGTGCAGGCCGATGTCGAAGTAGTGCATGACGAAGAAGGTCATCGCCAGCACCAGCGGGATGGTCACACCTACCACCAGGCCGGTGCGCAGGCCCAGCGAGAAGAAGCTGACCAGCAGCACGATCACCACCGCTTCGGTCAGCACCTGCACGAACTCGCCGACCGACTCCTCCACCGATTGCGGCTGGTCGGACACCTTGCGCAGCTGCATGCCGGCCGGCAGGGTCTTCTGCAGGCGTTCGAACTCGGCATCAAGGTTGGCGCCAAGCTTGAGAATGTCACCGCCGTCCTTCATTGCCACGGCCAGGCCGATCGCCTCCTCGCCCATGAAGCGCATCTTCGGCGACGCCGGGTCGGCGAAGCCGCGCTTGACCTCGGCGATGTCGCCCAGGTGCACGGTGCGGTCGCCAGCGCGGATCGGGAACTGGCGGATGGCGTCGATGTCATTGAACTGGCCGGTCACGCGCAGCTGCACGCGATCGGTGGCGGTCTCGAAGAAGCTGGTGCCGGTGACCGCGTTCTGGTCGGCCAGTGCCTGCTGCACCTGCTGCATCGACACGCCCAGCGTGGCCAGGCGGGTGTTGGACAGCTCGATCCACACCTTCTCGTCCTGCAGGCCGACCAGGTCGATCTTGCCGACGTCGGGCACGCGCTGCAGCTCCAGCTGGATGCGGTCGGCGTAATCACGCATCACCGCGTAGTCGAAGCCCTTGCCGGTCAGCGCATAGATGTTGCCGTAGGTGTCGCCGAACTCATCGTTGAAGAACGGGCCGACGATCTCGCGCGGCAGCGTCGGGCGGATGTCGCCCACGCGCTTGCGCACCTGGTACCACAGATCCGGAATCTGCTTGGAGCGCAGGCTGTCGCGCGCCATGAAGATGACCTGCGATTCACCCGGGCGCGAATACGAGCGGATGAACTCGTACTCGCCGGTGTTCATCAGCGCCTTCTCGATCGGCTCGGTCACCTGCCGCGAGACCTGCTCGGCGGTAGCACCCGGCCACAGCGTACGCACCACCATCGCCTTGAAGGTGAACGGTGGATCCTCGGACTGGCCCAGATGCTTGTACGACCACGCGCCGATCAAGGCGAAGGCGAGCATCGCGAACAGCACCAGGGGTCGGTTGGCCAGCGCCCACTCGGATAGATTGAAGCGGCGCACCGGCTTACTCCTTGGCCTTGGCGGCAGCCGCCGGCGCGGTCGGCTTCAGCACCGGGCGGTTCTGCCGATCCACGGCGATCACCGGCTGGCCCGCCCGCAACAGGTGGCCACCGGCGGCAACCACCCAGTCACCCGCGTTCACGCCGGACAGCACCGGCACGCTCTCGCTGCCAAACGCACCGGTGGTGACCACTGCGGCCTTCAGCGTGCTGTTGGCCGGATCGACCACCCACACGCTAGCGGCACCATTGGCACCGCGCTGCAGTGCGCCCAGCGGCAGCTGCAGGGTGCCGTGGCGGCCGGCGCTGCTGTAGACGCGTGCACTCTGGCCCAGCTCGACATCGGCCAGCGCATCGGCTGCCAGGCTGACCCGGGTTGCATAGGTGCGTGCCTGCGGATCGGCAGCGGCAGCGATCTCGCGGATCGTGCCCGGCAGGCGCTGGCCCGGGCGGTTCCACAACTCCACCTCGACCGGCTGGCCAACCGCATAGTCGCGGATGGTGGCTTCGGGCAGGTCGATCAGCACTTCGCGGCCACCGTCGGCGGCCAGATTGAAGATGGTCTGGCCGGCGGACACCACCTGCCCGGCCTCGGCCTCGCGGCTGGCGATCACGCCGTCGGCCGGTGCGCGCAGCTGCGCGTAGTCGGCCTGGTTGCGCAGCACATCGAGGTTGGCGCGGGCGGCGTTGGCCTGGCCCTGTGCCGCTTTGAACGCGGCCGACTGCTGGTCCAGCTGCGAACGGCTGACCAGTTGCTGGTCGGCCAGCACCTGGTAACGCTTGAGGTCATCGCGGGCACGCACCAGATCAGCTTCCGCCGCAGCCAGCTGCGCCTGCGAGGCGCGGGCCTGCAGCGCGAAGTCGGCCACGTCCAGCTCGGCCAGCACGTCGCCCTTCTTCACCCGTTGGCCGGCATCGACGTGGCGCTTGACCAGGTTGCCGCCAACGCGGAACGACAACGGGCTTTCCTGGCGTGCACGCACCGTGCCCGGGAACGCCGCAGGCGTCTGCCCGGCCTGCTCGCCCGGGTGAACCACCAGCACCGGCACGGCGGCCTGAGGCGCCTGTTCCTGTCCCGAACAGGCTGCCAGCGCAGCCACCCACACCATACCGCCCATCCAGCGCACGATCTTCATCGGTCAACGTCCTGAAAACGCAGGGTTGCAACTAAGGGGGGAGCCGCGACTGCCGGCCCAATTTAATAAACCGGCCGGTATAGTATAAATATCGAACCGCTTGGTCTAGTATTGTTGCGATGAGTTCTCCCACTTCCCGAAAGCCGTCGGCCAAGCCCGCTGCCAAGGCCGCCGGACCCGGGCGCCCCAAGGACCTCGGCAAGCGCGCGGCGATCCTTGAAGCAGCCAAGGCACTGTTCATCGAACAGGGCTATACCGGCGTGAGCATGGACGCCATCGCCGCTCAGGCCGGCGTCTCGAAGCTGACCGTGTACAGCCACTTCGGCGACAAGGAGACCCTGTTCTCCGAGGCCGTGCAGTCCAAATGCATTGAAATGCTGCCCGATGCCCTGTTCGTGGCCGACGCGGACGGCCCGCTGCGCGACCAGCTGATCGGCATCGGCCTGGCCTTCTTCGAGCTGATCACCTCCGATGCGGCGATCTCGATCCAGCGCATGATGATGGCGCCGGAGACCGATGAGCGCCTGCGCGAGCTGTTCTGGCGGGCCGGCCCCGAGCGCACCTGCGAGGCCCTGGCCGACTTCCTGCGCGCCCGCGGCGAACGCGGCGAGCTGGAGATCCCCGACTATTACCTGGCCGGCCAGCAGTTCCTGACCCTGGTCAAGGGCGAAGTGCACATGCATATGATGTGCGGCATGCCACTGTCACCGGTGGAGTGCGACCCTCTCACCCACGTGACCGCCAGCATCGACTTCTTTCTGCGCGCCTATGCGCCGCGAGGGGCCGGAACCGGCTGAAACGGCAAACCTGAATGAACCGGAGGTCGCGATGACTTCCGGCACTGCGACCCCGGCCACCCTGCAGCTGATGCTCTGGGCGCGCCGCCGGCCTCCGGCACCGGTAAAATGGCCGGCCCACTGCGCTGGATTTGAACCTCATGACGATTGATTACGCCCACGCCCGCGAACTGATGGTGGAACAGCAGATCCGTCCCTGGGACGTGCTGGACATCAAGGTGCTCGACGTCCTGGCCCGCCTGCCGCGCGAGGCCTTTGTCGCCGACGCGCACCGGGCACTGGCCTACGCCGATGTCGAACTGCCGATCGGCCATGGCCAGAAGATGATGAAGCCGGTCATCGAGGGCCGTACCCTGCAGGCACTGGATCTGCAGCCGGGTGACGAAGTGCTGGAAATCGGCACCGGCAGCGGCTTCCTGTCGGCCTGCATCGGCGCGCTGGCGCGCGACGTGCTGAGCCTGGAGATCGACCCGGAACTGGCCGCCGCCGCGCGTGCCCGCCTGGACGCCTCCGGCCTGGGCACCAACGTCCGCGTGGAAGTGGCCGATGCCCTGTCCTGGCAGACCGAACGCCGCTTTGACGTGATCTGTGTCACTGGTGCGGTCGACGTGGTGCCGTCACAGTTCGCCTCGTGGCTGCGTCCGGGTGGTCGCCTGTTCGTGATCCATGGCCGTTCGCCGGCGATGGAGGCCCTGCTGGTCAAGGCCGACGGCAGCACCGAGTCCCTGTTCGAGACCGATATCGATTACCTGCGTGGTGCCGCCCCGGCCCCCCAGTTCCACCTCTGAGTCCAAGGAAGCCGCAATGATCCGCCGATCCCTCGCTGTTGCGCTGGCCACTGCCCTGCTGCCGTTGTCCGCCCATGCCGCCGACCTGCTGCAGGTCTACGAAATGGCGCGCAATGGCGATCCGCAGCTGTCCGCCGCCGAATCCACCCGGCTGTACGACAAGGAAGGCGCCGTGCAGGCCCGCGCTGCCCTGCTGCCGCAGATCAACGGCCAGGCCACGCTGAACCGCTCGCGCAGCGAGGCGGACCATGACGCCAACTCCGGCACCGTGACCAGCAAGCGCCGCAACTACACGATCGAAGGGAGCCAGACGCTGTTCAACTGGACCCAGATCAACAACCTGCGTTCGCAGCGCGAGCTGAGCAAGGCGGCGGACTTCACCCTCGATTCGGCCAACGACAGCCTGATCGTGCGCACCTCGGCGGCCTACTTCAACGTGCTGGTGGCAATCGAATCGCTGAACGCCGCACAGACCAATGAAGCGGCTGCGAAGAAGCAGTTCGACTTCGCCGACAAGCGCCTGGAAGTGGGCCTGGCGCCGATCACCGACGTGCACGAAGCACGCGCCCAGTACGACCAGGCGCGCGCCAACACCATCGTTGCGCAGAACACCCTGGCCGATAACTACCAGGCCCTGACCGAACTGACCGGCCAGCCGGTGACCAACCTGCGTGGGCTGCCGGCCGACTTCCGCCCGGAAGTGCCGGCCAACCGTGGCAACATCGACGAGCTGGTGCACCAGGCCACCAACCAGAATCCGGCGCTGAAGGCCCAGGAACTGAAGGTCAGCGCCGCCGAGGCTGGCGTGCAGGCCGCTCGTGGCGGCCATTACCCGACCCTGTCGCTGGGCGGCAGCTGGGGCAAGAGCGCAACCTGGGGTGACAGCACCGGTGCCGGCTCGTTGTCGCCGGATGCACGCACCAACAGCATCGGGCTGACCCTGAGCGTGCCGATCTTCGCCGGTGGCGCCACCCAGTCCGGCGTCCGCCAGGCACTGGCCCAGCGTGACATCGCCCAGGATGGCTACGAGCAGCAGAAGCGTGCCCTCGACCGCAACACCCGCAATGCCTACCAGACCCTGGTGCAGGGCATCAGCGAAGTGGAAGCCCGCCGCCTGGCGGTGGTCTCGGCGCAGAGCGCGTACGACGCCTCGCAGGTCGGCCTGGAAGTCGGTACCCGCACCGTGCTGGACGTGATCCAGAACCAGCGCATCCTGTTCTCGGCGCAGCTGGACTACGCCCAGGCCCGCTACACCTTCCTGCAGAACCGCCTGCTGCTGAGCCAGTCGCTGGGTGCGCTGGACGTGGCCGAGCTGCAGGACGTCAACCGCCTGCTGACCCAGGACGCGGGCAACCCGGCAACGACCACGCACTGAGTCGTCGCCCTGCCGGCAATGAAGAAGCCACCCGCGAGGGTGGCTTTTTTGTTGCCTTTGCACGGCCGTCAGCCAGGCCAGGCGCGCATCCGCTCCACTGCGGCCAACAGGCACAGTACGGCGGCCATGGGCGCAAGCACCGGCAGGACGCGCGAGGGTGGCACCTGCACGTGAAGCACGGCCAGGCACAAGGCCGCCATCACCAGCAGGGTGGCCGGACCCGGCAGCACCGGCAGCGCACCGATGGGTGCCAGCAGCGCCAGCAGTGCCGCCGACAGGACCACCGCGACCCACGTCAGTCGCACCTGGAAGCCGGGCGCTGCTGGGCAGGCTGCAGACCGCAGCTGCGTCGCCAGGCGCGCGGCCAACATCATCAGTACCAGCAGCAGGGCCGCCAACCCTGCCGCGCCGGCCAGTGGCAGCAACGGCATCATCCAGTGCAGCTGCGGGTGCTGCTGCAGCGCCACCGACAACGGTCGCGTGCTGGCCAATGCCGGGAACTCCACTAGGCCCGCCTGCAACGCAGCAAGTACGATCAACAGCAGCATGGCCAACAGCAGCATCCCCGCCAGCAGCAGCGGCTGTCGTGCCCTCGCCTGCCGGCCCATGCCGGGAAATCCCAGCGCAAGGCCGACGCTGGCGAACACGCCGAGCAGCGGCACGCTCGCCGCCAGTACCCCACCCAGCCCGTAGCGATACGGCGCCGTGGCTTCCGGCAACCATGGAATCCAAAGTGCGTAGTGCACGTAACGGGCCGCCAGTGCCAGCAGCAGCAGGCCAATGCCGATCTTCACCGTCAGCAGCGCACAGACAATCAATGCGACGTGACGTGGCGGCAGCAGCACGACCATGCCAAGCAGCCATAGACCGGTGGCGGCCAGCAGCTGAACCGGCATCCCGTTTCCGGCCTCGATACCGCAGCGGGCCAGCAGCACCTGCAGGTGGCTGGCGATGGACTGCGCCACGCCCGCACTGGTCACCACCAGTTCCAGCAGCAACACGCCGCTGAGTACGCCCGCTCCCGCCCTGCCCCAGCTGGCCTGCAGCACGCCATGCAGGCCCCCGCCGGCGGGTCGCTGCTGGTTCAGGACATGCAGGCAATACAGCACCGGCGCAGTACCCAGCGCGGCCAATACCAGGCTCAGTACGATGGCCGGCCCCGCCCGCGCGGCGGTGTGCTGGCCGACCAGGGCGATCACGCTGCCTCCCAGCAGCAGCGCCAGTGCCAGCGCCGCGACATGATCCATGCCAAGGCAGGCATCCCGGTCGCGGCCGTTGTCGCTGTCCATCGCAAGTTCCCTTGATATCCGCCCAAGTGCGGTCGACAGCAGGCTGGCAGCCTGCGCCGAGGGGCGGTATCAGAAACCGTACCGGGGGCGCTGCGATGTGATCGAAGACACGATGAAAGGCCCGTACCCGGCCCTGCTGCGACAGGATTCCGATCGCTAAGCAGAATTGATGCAGTCGATCACGTCAGTCGACGCGCCGGCTGCCGGCGCCCGTCTCAGCTGCGCGGTGGCGGCAGATGCGGCGCGACCAGCGCCAGCGTGCGCTGCAGGGCGCCGCGGCCATTGCTCACCAGCGTGCAGCCAGCGCGCGCCATGTCTTCGCGTGCCTGTGCATCGTCGAGCAGGTGCTGCAACAGGTCACCGACCGCCTGCACGTCCTCACCGATCAGCAGTGCACCCGCCTCACGCATGCGGCGCGAGATCTCGGCGAAGTTGTGCAGGTGCGGGCCGGTCACGGCAGCGGTGCCCATCGCTGCCGGCTCCAGCAGGTTGTGGCCGCCGATCGGCTGCAGGCTGCCGCCGACAAAGGCGACCTGGGCACAGGCGTAGAACGGCATCAGTTCACCGAGGGTGTCGATGACGAACACGTCGGTGCCCGCTTCCGGCCACTGCTTCGCGCGCCGGGTGGCCACGTTCCAGCCCTGCTCGCGCGCCAGCGCCTCCACCTTCGGGAAGCGCTCGGGATGCCGCGGCGCCCACAGCAGCAGCAGGTCGGGATGCTGCTGGCGCAGGCGGCGGTGCAGGTCGACCACTGCCTGTTCTTCGCCATCGTGGGTACTGGCGGCGATCCACACCGGACGCCCGGCTGGCACCCGGGCATGAAACTGCTCGACGAAGCCCTGCACCTCCGGCGTGGTGATGTCGAACTTCAGGTTGCCCAGCGCCTGCACCTGCTCCGGGGCAGCGCCGAGCTGCACGAAGCGGTCCGCATCGTCCTGCGACTGCGCGGCCACGCAGGTGACGGTGCGCAGAGCGCGCCGGATCAGCGCCGCCAGCAGCCGGTAGCCGCGCAGCGAACGTGCCGACAGGCGCGCATTGAGGATGTAGACCGGAATCCCACGGTCACGGCAGCCGAACAGCATGTTCGGCCACAGCTCGGTTTCCAGGATCAGTGCCAGGCTGGGCCGGAAATGGCCGAGGAAGCGGTTGACGCTGCCCGGCACGTCGTACGGCAGGTAGACGTGGTCCAGCGCATCGCCCCACAGCGCGCGCACGCGCTCCGAACCGGTCGGGGTGATGGTGGTGATCACCCAGCGGATGTCCGGGCGCTGCTCGCGCAGGGCGTTCACCAGTGGTGCGGCGGCATTGACCTCGCCCACCGACACCGCGTGCAGCCAGACCCGTGGCTGGCCGGTCGGCTGTGGATAGGAGGCGTAGCGCTCGTCCCAGCGCCGGAAATACTCGCGAACCCGGAAGCCGCGCCAGACCAGGTGGTACACGGTGATCGGCAGCAGGATGTAGAGCACAGCCGAGTACAGGCCGCGCAGGATCCATTCGACAGGGTCTTTACGCATGCGGCAAGGATACGGGAGCCCCCCGGGAAAGACACGCGGCCGCCTTGGTAGAATGGCCCCATGTCAGATGCCTCCACCGCCGTCCGCCCGTCGCTGCGCGATCCGCGCAACTGGCCGATGTTCGCCGCCATGTTCGGCGCCTTCGCCATCGCCCGCCTGCCGTGGATGCTGCAGCGCGCGCTGGGCCGGGGCGTCGGCTGGATCACCTGGCGCCTGCTCGGCAGCCGCCGCCGCGCCGCCGAGGTCAACCTGCAACTGTGCTTCCCCGAGAAGGACGAAGCCTGGCGCCAGCGCCTGGTGCGCGACAGCTTCGATGCGCTGGGCGTGGGCGTGTTCGAGTGCATCCGCGCCTGGTGGGGCAGCATCGACAGCATCCGCCCGCAGGTGCGGATCGAAGGCCTGGAACACCTGCGGCAGATGCAGGCCGAAGGACGTGGCGTGCTGCTGGTCTCCGGCCACTTCATGACCCTGGAGATGTGCGGCCGCCTGCTGTGCGACTACGTCGACCTGTCCGGCATGTACCGCAAGCACAAGAACCCGGTATACGAGTGGGCGGTGAAGTTCGGCCGCCTGCGCTATGCCAAGGCGATGTTCGCCAACGAGGACATCCGCGCCACCGTGCGCCACCTGAAGAAGGGCGGCTTCCTCTGGTATGCGCCGGACCAGGACATGCGTGGCAAGGACACCGTGTTCGTGCCGTTCTTCGGCCACACCGCTTCCACCATCACCGCCACCCACCAGCTGGCGCGGATGACCGGTTGCGCGGTGATCCCCTATTTCCACCGCCGCGAAGGTGGGAAGTACATCCTGAAGATTGGTGCACCGCTGGAGAATTTCCCCAGCGAGGATGTGGAAGCCGATACCACGCGGGTCAACCAGGCCATCGAGGAAATGGTGCGCGAGGCGCCCGACCAGTACCTGTGGATCCACCGCCGTTTCAAGCGCCAGCCCGGCGGCCGGAGCGATTTCTACAAATAACCGGATGCGGTGGAAGGGCCGGCGTGCACATGGTAGTCGCCAACCTTGGTTGGCGCCGATGAACCGAGGCCGGTCCCGGGGAGCCAACCAAGGTTGGCAGCTACTGCATCGGCGGGGAATCGTCTGCGTCGCGGGCCAGCAGGCTGCCGGCGAACAGGGCCGCCAGCAGCACGGTCAGACCACCCCAGAACGCGGAATAGAACGCCAGGTGCGTGTTGAGCGGGAACACCGTGACTGCCAGCGCCAGCATCGCCGGCCGCGCACGCTCACGGGCGGCGGCCGGCGCGTAGCGCCATGCCCGCCAGGCCTGGGCGACCGCCGCCAGCCACAGCAGCAGGCCGAGCACACCGGTCTCCGCCAGGATCTCCAGCACGATCTGATGGGCGTGCAATGCCGGCGCACTGCCCCACACCGCCGGGTCTTCATCGGCCACGCAGGCCGGATAGGCATCGCGGAAGCCACGCGCGCCGACACCGTTGATCGGGTGCTCCTCGATCATGCAGACAGCCGCTTCCCAGATCCTCGCACGGCCGGACAGCGCCTCGTCGACACCACGGTCGCCGCCCTCCCAGGCCATCGCCGTACGTGCGAAGCGCTCACGCAGCTGCGGCACGCTGGCGGTCAGCACGCCAGCTCCGAGAACGGCCACCAGTGCCAGCACCGCCAACCGCTTCCAGCCGAACTGGCGCACGCCGCTGTAGGCCAGCACCAGTGCGAAGGTGATCCACGAGGCGCGCGAGCCGGCCAGCAGCAGCACACTTCCCAGCGTGGCGGCCGCCAGCAGCCAGCCCGGATTACCGAAGCGGCGCGCCACCGGCAGCAACAGGAACGGCGACAGGCTGGCCAGCACCTGGCCGAATTTCAGGTTGCACGGCCCCAGGGCGCCACTGAGCCGGTCGGCCAATGCGGCCTCATCTGCCGGGCACAGTGCACGACCGCTCACCGCAAGCTTCAGGTGTTCCAGCGACCAGAACCACGGGCTGGTACCCCCTGCCGCCTGCACCAGCGCATCCAGCGTCCACGCAGCGGTGATCAACGCAAGGCCACCGAAGGTCAGGCGTCGCCGTTCCGGCGTGGCCACCGCAATCGCCACCAGCCACATGAAGGGCAGGTAGCGCAGACCCGCAGCAGCCTTGGTCCAGGACGCCGCCGGATCAATGGCATCGATGGCCGAGAACGCCTGCGGCAGCCAGTAGCCGAGGAACAGGATCGAGGTCAGTGCCCAGGCTGCCGTGCTCAGCAGGTGCGGGCGGCGCTGCAGCCGGCGCATGACCATGCGCGCGGCGGCGTACAGCGCGCCAAGCCCGAGCACGGTTTCAGCGATGCCCGGCAGCGGCCACAGCGCCACGTACGCCAGCACCCACCAGGGCGCCCAGCGCCCGGCGCGGTCGTCGCGCAGGATGACGGCGGGATCAGCCGGCGAGATCGGCATAGAGGCGGAGGGTATCGCGCTGCATGGCCTGCAGGGTAAACGGGATGCGGGTCGGCAACGACGGTGGCTGCGCCAGCAGGGCCAGCGCACGTTCACCCAGCGCGCGTGCATCACCGAGCGGCACCGCGCCGCTGGGTTGCAGCTGCCGAAGCAGTTCGCCGACGCCACCATGGTCCCAGCCCAGCACCGGGCGGCCGACCGACAGCGCCTCGACCACGGTGCGGCCGAACGCTTCGGGCTTGTCCGACAGCTGCAGCACCAGGTCGCTGGCCGCATAGGCCTGGGCGATGCGCGCGGTCGGCGAGCTGATCTGCACGGCATCGGTCACGCCCAAAGCAGCGGCCTGCCGGCGCAGGTCGGCCACGTAGGCTTCACGGCCGGGTTCATCGGTGCCCAGCATCCACAGCTGTGCCGGCACGCCGGCGGCACGCACATCCGCCAGCAGCTGCAATGCATGTGCGTGGCCCTTCAGCCGGGTGCCGCGCCCCGGCAGCAGCAGCAGCGGGCCTTCAACCTGCGCCAGCCATGGGTAATCGGCCGCAAGCGCCAGCCGCGGACGGCGATCGGCACGCGCCACGCGTGGGAACTGGCCGACATCGACGCCACGCGGAATCACCTGCAGGGTCGCCTCGGGAACGGTCGGGTAATGCCGCTGCACGTAGTCGCGTACGGTATTGGATACGCAGATCACGCGTTCACCGCTGGTCATCACCGCGCTGTAGCGGCTGGGCGAGTTCAACCCGTGCACGGTAGTCACCCAATGCGGGCGCTGCGCGGCGGGCATCGCACGGATCGCGTACAGGCCCAGCCAGGCTGGCAGCCGCGAACGGGCATGCACGATGTCGGCGCCAACCTCGGCGAACAGGCGGCGCAGGGTCGGCAGGTGGCGCAGGGTCAGCAGCGACTTGCGGCCGATGTCGAGCGTGAGATGCTCGGCACCGCTGTCGAGCAGTGGCTGCACCAGGCGGCCACCGGCAGAGACCACCAGCGCACGATGGCCGGCGGCGACCAGGGCCGCAGCAATTTCCAGGGTCGAGCGCTCGACACCGCCGGAGTGCAGCGCCGGCAGCAACTGCACCACGGTCAATCGGCGCATCGAAGGGGCGGCCGCTTAGTCGGCCAGCACGAACACGGAACCGCAGTACGGGCACTGCGCTTCGCCGTTGGGCTCGTCTTCGATCGGCAGGTACACGCGCGGATGCGAGTTCCACAGCGCCATTTCCGGGGTCGGGCAGCTCAGCGGCAGATCGCTGCGGTGCACGGTGTAGCGCTTCTCGGCGTTGGCGGGCGCGGTGGCGGTATGGCTCATGGCGGATGTCGATGAACGGGTTGCGAGGCCTGTGATTCTAGCATCCGGGCCGCCTCGACATTGCGCCGCAACAGGCCTTTGCGTGCCGCCGGGCATTTCCTCGCAGCGATGCATGGCAGATCCAAGGCCGGGCACGGGCGGAAATTCTCCCATCGATCCTGCAGGTTCCCCCCGAAAACCTCTCGACCACGATATTTCCCGCATTTGGATCGAACTAAATGGCACTTGTCAGGCCGCTGCGGCTGTTGCAGGATCGGGCCAGGTCGCAGCCCGACCTGCCCAATCCGACCCGATCGCATGGCCCGCCCCCACCGGACCAGCATCGCCTCTTCCACTGCCATCCAGGCGGGCGGAGCGATGCTGCCCGTGGTGTCTGCCGATGCGGGTTCTGCCCGCCGCCTGCCCTCCCGGGAGACCCTTGCATGACCCTGTCCGATCCACGCCGCGCCCTGCTTCCGCTCGCCCTGGCCCTTGCCTGTGCGACCACTGCGATGCCGGTACTGGCACAGGGGCTGCAGACCTCGTTCGAACCGGGCCAGCCGGCTCCGGCACCGGCCACAGGCGCATTGCAGGTCACGATCGGCAACGGCCCCGCGGCGCCCTACGCCGCCAAGCGCAATGCCGGCTACAGCGGCCTGCACGCACTGCGCTACAGCAGCGAAGGCGGCAGCGCGCGGCGCGAGCTGTTCAAGGCGGACATGACCATCGAGGCCGATACCACCCTGTCGTGGCTGGTGCTGCCGGAGATCGTCGGCAAGGACACCGTGGCCTCGACCTATGTATCACTGGACCTGCTGCTGGACGATGGCAGTCGGGTTTCGGCCGGCACTGCACGCGACCAGCACGGCGTAGCCATCGGCGCACGCGCGCAGGGTGACTCGAAGACGCTGTACCCGCAGCAATGGGCACGCAAGGCGGTGCGGCTGGGCGATGTGCCCGCGCTGAAGGGCCGCCGCGTGGTGGCGATCGAACTGGAGGTGGCCAGTGCCGACGGCGCACCGGTCTCCGGCTGGATTGATGACGTGCGCCTGGACACAGTGCCACGTCAGCAGCCAGCGCGCGTCTCCGACTGGGTGCTGACCACCCGCGGCACCCAGGCCAACGGCACCTTCTCGCGCGGCAACAATTTCCCGGCCACGGCGGTGCCGCACGGGTTCAACTTCTGGACCCCGGTCACCGATGCCGGTGCGCTGAACTGGCTGTACCGCTGGAACGAGCAGAACGACGCGCAGAACCGCCCGCAGCTGCAGGCGCTTGCGCTGAGCCATCAGCCCAGCCCGTGGATGGGCGACCGCCAGACCTTCCAGGTGATGCCCTCGGCCAGTCGTGGTGTGCCGGAGGCCGACCGCCGCAAGCGCGCGCTGTCGTTCGACCGCAGCCATGAAAGCGCGCGCCCGTATCGCTACGACGTTCGCTTCGACAACGGCATCGCGGCCGCCATCGCGCCGACCGATCATGCCGCGCTGTTCCGCTTTGATTTCCCCGAAGGCGGCGACGCCAACCTGCTGTTCGACAATGTCGATGCACGCGGTGGCCTGACCCTGGACGCTGCCACGCAGACACTGTCCGGCTACACCGATACGCGCAGCGGGCTGTCCAACGGCGCCAGCCGCATGTACGTGGCAGCCAGCTTCGACAGGCCGTGGCGCAGCAGTGGGCGCCTCAACACCGGCCGACCGACCGGTTACATCAAGTTCGATGCCGGCAGCGACCGGCGGGTGACCATGCGCATCGCCACCTCGCTGATCTCGGTGGAGCAGGCACGGCACAACCTGGCCCTGGAAATCGCCGCAGTCGATACGCTGGAAAGCGTGGCCGGCCGTGCGCAGGATGCATGGGATGCGCGCCTGGCCCGTTTCGACATCGGCGATGCCAGCGACGACCAGAAGACCACGCTGTATTCCAGCCTGTATCGGCTGTTCCTGTACCCCAATTCCGGCCACGAGAACGTGGGCAGCGCCGCCGCACCGGAGTGGCGCTACGCCAACCAGGCCAGCGCCAGCGATGACAACACCGAGGGCAGCGCGACCCGCAGCTATGCCGCCGTGCGCGACGGCAAGGTATTCGTCAACAACGGCTTCTGGGACACCTTCCGCACCACCTGGCCGGCCTATGCGCTGTTCACTCCGGAGGATGCCGGGCAGCTGGTACAGGGCTTCATCGAGCAGTACCGTGCCGGCGGCTGGATCGCGCGCTGGTCGTCGCCGGGCTACGCCGACCTGATGGTCGGCACCAGCTCTGACGTGGCGTTCGCCGATGCCTGGCTGAAGGGCATCGGCGGTTTCGATCCGGCCGAGGCCTATGCCGCCGCGCTGAAGAACGCGACCGTGGTACCACCCGACCGCCATGTCGGCCGCAAGGGCATGGACCGTTCGACCTTCCGGGGCTACGCCAGCGCCGACGTGCATGAGGGCATGTCGTGGACGATGGAAGGCGCACTCAATGACTTCGGCATCGCCAACATGGCCGATGCCCTGGCCAAGCGCGCGACCGCACCTGCCGCACGCGAGCGCTACAGCACCGAGGCCGACTACTTCCGCCACCGCGCCGCCAGCTACGCGACGATGTTCGACCCTGCCGCCGGCTTCTTCCAGGGCCGCAAGGCCGATGGCCGCTGGCGCGTGGACGCCAAGGACTACGACCCGCGCGTGTGGGGCCACGATTACACCGAATCCAACGGCTGGACCTTCGCCTTCACCGCCGCCCATGACGGCGAAGGCCTGGCCGCGCTGTACGGTGGCCGCGAAAAGCTGGCGGCGAAGCTGGATACCTTCTTCGCCACGCCGGAAACCGCGGATCCGGCACTTGCGGGCTCCTACGGCGGCACCATCCACGAGATGACCGAAGCACGCGACGTGCGCATGGGCATGTACGCGCACAGCAACCAGCCTGCGCACCACATCCCGTGGATGTACCTGTATGCCGGGCAGCCGTGGAAGACCCAGCAACACGTGCGCGAGATCCTGTCGCGGCTGTACGTCGGCAGCGAGATCGGCCAGGGCTATCCGGGCGATGAGGACAACGGCGAAACCTCGGCATGGTACGTGCTGGCCTCGCTGGGCCTGTACCCGCTGCGCATGGGCGCCCCGGAGTACGTGATCGGCTCGCCGGCATTCGAGCACGCACGGGTGGAGCTGCAGGGTGGCGCAGTGCTGACCGTGAACGCGGCCAACAACTCGCGCGAGAACGTCTACGTGCAGTCGCTGAAGATCAACGGTACGCCGTGGACGAAGACCTGGGTGCCGCACGACCTGATCGCCAAGGGCGCGACCCTCGACTTCGTGATGGGACCCCGTCCCTCGCGCTGGGGCAGCGGCGTGGACGATGTGCCGCGCTCGTTGACCGCGCGCGGCCAGCGCCCGCAGCTGCTGCACGACCTGCTCGGCAGCGGCGCGAAGGCGACGCTGGCCGATGGCCGTGCCCTGCCCGCACTGGTCGATGACGATGCGAGCACCACCGTGGGCCTGGGCGGCGGCGCAACCATCGCGCTGACCGGACTGAGCGACGGCACGCCGACGATGTACACGCTCTCCAGCGGTGACGGCCGCATCCAGGGCGGTGAGTGGACGCTGGAGGCGCGCAACGGCGGCGGCAGCTGGACCGTGCTCGACCAGCGCAGCGGCGAAGACTTCGCGTCTGCCCGCCAGACCCGTCCGTTCCGCATCGCCAAACCCGGCCGCTACAGCGAATACCGACTGCGCCTGGTCGCACCGGGCCGGATGCCGCTGGCGGAGATCGAGCTGCTGGCGCCGAGCACGGCGCAGTAAGCCGCGTGCACGATGGGCACGGATGCCCGACGTGCCGTGGCAGCTGGCGGCCTCAGCGCGACCGCACGAAACCGGCGTAGAGCGCGAACAGCTGCTGGAAGTACCGCCGGGTCACTCGATTGCGCATGACACTTTCGCCGATGGGGAGATGGTCGGGCCCAGGGTGGGAAGGCCGGTCCGGTCCCTTCCCACGGCCGGGCCGCGTGGGCGTATTGGGCCGCAATGGCGTTGCAGGGAAATGACCGGGCTGCGTAGCGCGTGTGGCACGGACCGGGGTAGAGCCGGCCGCTGGCCGGCTGTCGCGGCGTGTCCGATCCCGGTTGTAGTTGCCCTACGGTAGAGCCGGCCGCTGGCCGGCTGTCGTCGTACCTGGACATCATTGTGGTTGCCGGCCAGCGGCCGGCTCTACCCGTTTCCGCTTCGCGGAAACAGAAACGCGCCCCATGGGGCGCGTTTCTGCAGCTGTCGCTGGAAAGAAGGCTTACGCCTTCTTTTCCGCTTCCAGCTGTTTCCTGATCTGCGCATCGACCGCAGCGATCGCGGTCATGTTCAGGATCCGGCGCGAGGTCGCGCTGGTGGTCAGGATGTGCACCGGCTTGTTCACACCCATCAGGATCGGGCCGATCGCCACGCCGTCGGTGAACACGCGCACCAGGTTGTAGGCGATGTTGGCCGCTTCCAGGTTCGGCAGCACGAACAGGTTGGCGCGGCCCTGCAGGGTCGAGCCCGGCAGCAGCTTCTGGCGCAGCGCTTCATCCCACGCGGTGTCGCCCTGCATTTCGCCATCCACGTTCAGACGCGGGTTGCGCTTGAGCAGCAGCTCGCGCACCTGGCGCATCTTCAGCGCGTCCTTCGAATCATGGCTGCCAAAGTTGGAGTGCGACAGCAGCGCGACCTTCGGCTCGATGCCGAACAGCTTCATGCGGTAGGCCGCCTGCAGGGTCGCTTCGCACAGCTGCTCGGCGGTCGGGTCTTCCTGCACGTGGGTATCGACGAAGAAGAACACGCCCTGCTGGTTGATCACGCCGGTCATCGCCGAGGTCGAGGTGACCTTCGGCTCCAGCGGCAGCACGCTGCGCACGTAGCCCAGCTTCTTGTGGAAGCGGCCGACGATGCCGGTCAGCATCGCATCGGCTTCGCCACGCGCCACCATCACTGCGGCGATCAGGGTCGGGCGCGAACGCATCAGGTTCTTCGCCGCGGCCACGGTCACGCCACGACGGCCGGTCAGGCCGTGGTAGTACTGCCAGTACTCGTTGAAGCGCGGGTCGTCGTTGATGTTGGTGACTTCAACGTTCTCGCCGATCTTCAGGCGCAGGCCGAGGCGCTCGATGCGCGACTCGATCACTTCCGGGCGGCCGATCAGGATCGGGTGCGCCAGGCCGTCGTCGACCACGTTCTGCACTGCCTGCAGCACCACTTCCTCTTCGCCTTCGGCATACACCACGCGCTGCTTGTCGCTGCGCGCGCGGTCGTAGACCGGCTTCATCATCAGGCTGGTGCGGTAGACGAACTGGGCCAGCTTGTCGCGGTAGGCGCCCATGTCGTCGATCGGGCGCGAGGCCACGCCCGAGTCCATCGCGGCCTGGGCCACGGCGGCCGACAGCTCCACCAGCAGGCGGCGGTCGAACGGGCGCGGGATCAGGTATTCACGGCCGAAGCTCGGGGTCTCGCCACCGTAGGCCGAGCCCATGTCGGTGGCCGCACGGCGTGCCAGCGCGGCGATGGCACGCACGCAGGCGATCTTCATTTCCTCGTTGATCGCGGTGGCACCCACGTCCAGCGCACCGCGGAACAGGTACGGGAAGCACAGCACGTTGTTGACCTGGTTCGGGTAATCCGAACGGCCGGTGCCGATGATCGCGTCCGGACGGGCGGCGCGTGCCAGTTCCGGCATGATTTCCGGGGTCGGGTTGGCCAGCGCGAAGATCACCGGATCCGGCGCCATGGTCTTGACCATGTCGGCAGTCAGGATGCCCGGCGCCGACAGGCCCAGGAAGATGTCCGCGCCGTCGACGATCTCGGCCAGGGTGCGCTTGTCGGTGTCGCGCGCATAGCGCTGCTTTTCCGGGTCCAGGTCGGTACGACCGGTGTGGATCACGCCCTCGCGGTCGAAGGCCAGGATGTTCTCCGGCTTCAGGCCCAGCTGCACCAGCATGTTCACGCAGGAAATGCCGGCTGCGCCCATGCCCGTGGTCGCCAGCTTCACGTCCTCGATCTTCTTGCCGGTGATCGCCATGGCGTTGAGCACCGCTGCGCCGACGATGATCGCCGTGCCGTGCTGGTCGTCATGGAACACCGGGATCTTCATGCGCTCGCGCAGCTTGCGCTCGACCACGAAGCATTCCGGCGCCTTGATGTCTTCCAGATTGATGCCGCCGAAGGTCGGCTCCAGCGAGGCGATGATGTCGACCAGCTTGTCCGGGTCGGTTTCGTCCACTTCGATGTCGAACACATCGATGCCGGCGAACTTCTGGAACAGCACGCCCTTGCCTTCCATCACCGGCTTGCCGGCCAGTGCGCCGATGTTGCCCAGGCCCAGCACCGCGGTGCCGTTGGAGATCACCGCCACCAGGTTGCCGCGGGCGGTCAGCTCGCTGGCCTGCTGCGGGTCGGCCTTGATCGCTTCACAGGCGTACGCCACGCCCGGCGAATACGCCAGCGACAGGTCGCGCTGGGTCAGCATGGGCTTGGTAGCGGAAACCTTGATCTTTCCCGGCGGGGACATCCGGTGGTAATCGAGGGCGGCCTGTTTGAAATCTTCGTTGGACATCGATGTGGGTTACATGAATGGGCAGAAGGGACAGGGGATGATACCCCCGTTGGAGCGTCTGGACCTGTCGCTATCCTGTCGCAAGCATGCTGCGACCGCACAATTCCGTGCCGTATGCGACGGTACCGCGAGACCAGCTTCGGCGCTCCGCATGACAGCCATGGGTCGCCTTGAAACGCCGCGGGGCCGTACCACTGTCGTGATCGGCCCCGCGGTACCACACACCTGGATCAGCCCTTGGCCGGCAGCGCCTCGGGCAGCGCATCGACCGGCGGCGGCAGTTCGCTCTCGCGGCCATCCAGCGCCAGCTGCAGGCGGTTGCGGTCCAGTGCGCCTTCCCAGCGCGAGACCACCACGGTAGCGACCGCATTGCCGATGAAGTTGGTCAACGAGCGGCATTCGCTCATGAAGCGGTCCACGCCCAGGATCAGCGCCATGCCGGCCACCGGCACTTCCGGCACCACGGCCAGGGTGGCGGCCAGGGTGATGAAGCCGGCGCCGGTGACGCCGGCCGCGCCCTTGGAGCTGAGCATGGCAACCAGCAGCAGGGCGATCTGGTGGCCCAGGGTCAGTTCGGTGTTGGTGGCCTGGGCGATGAACAGCGCGGCCAGCGTCATGTAGATGTTGGTGCCGTCCAGGTTGAACGAGTAGCCGGTCGGAACCACCAGGCCCACCACCGACTTGCTGCAGCCGGCACGTTCCATCTTCTCCATCAGCGACGGCAGCGCCGACTCCGACGACGACGTGCCCAGCACCAGCAGCAGTTCGGCCTTCAGGTAGCGTGCCAGCTTGAACACCGAGAACCCGCACAGGCGGCAGACCACACCCAGGATCACCGCCACGAACAGGAACGCGGTGAGGTAGAACGAGCCCACCAGCCAGGCCAGGTTGACCAGCGAACCGACGCCATACTTGCCGATGGTGAAGGCGATCGCGCCGAAGGCACCAATCGGGGCAGCCTTCATCAGGATGTGCACCAGCTTGAACACCGGGGCGACCAGCGCCTCCAGGAAATTCAGGATCGGCTTGCCCTTCTCACCCACCGATGCCAGCGCGATGCCGAACAGCACCGCGATGAACAGCACCTGCAGGATGTTGCCGTCGACGAAGGCGCTCACCAGCGTCTTCGGAATGATGTCCATCAGGAAGCCGACCAGGGTCAGGTCGTGCGACTTCTCGACGTAGCTGTGCACCGCTGTCTGGTCCAGCTCTGCCGGGTTGATGTTCATGCCGGCGCCGGGCTGCACCACGTGCGCCACGACCATGCCGACGATCAGAGCCAGCGTGGAGAAGAACAGGAAGTATGCCATCGCCTTGGCGAACACGCGGCCCACCGTGCGCAGGTGGGTCATGCTGGCGATACCGGTGACGATGGTCAGGAAGATCACCGGCGCGATGATCATCTTCACCAGGTTGATGAAGGCATCGCCGAGCGGTTTCATCTTCTCGCCAACCAGCGGCTCGTAGTGGCCGAGGATGGCGCCCAGGACGATCGCCACGATCACCTGGAAGTACAGCTGGCGATAGATCGGCAACGGCTTTGCAGGCGCCGGGGCTGCGGTCGGGATGTGCATGGCGTACTCCGGAAGGGGCGTTTTCAGGCACGTACGGCCCCGGGACAGCGCGGGAACCGTTACCGTGGAAACTGCTCGCAGGCCCTGTGCAGCACGCGCAGGGGGTGCGACCAATGGACGCCTTTGTACGCGCCGGGCACGCCGGCGCAGATAACCTATTGGTACTAGCCCCCCGGTTCAGGTGGCCACGGTGCCTACACTGGCGCCGCACCGCCCGATCCTGGGGAGGCCGGTGGCCCGAGCTGAACGGCCGGGCGCGTCTATGCGAAAGTTCCGGCCCTTGCGGCCGTTGTTGTCCTGTCCACACGCAATCTGAGAGAGCCGCACCCAACATGCGCCCGATTCCCACCTTGCTGGCCCTGTCGCTGGCCGCCCTTCCCGCCTTCGCCTCGGCTGCCGATTTCGACAACTGGCCGACCAAGTACACCTTCGGCGATGGCACCGAGCTGGCGGCCACCGCCAACATCGCCTACGACTACAACGACTTCTCTTCGGCCAGTGGCCTCGAGGACGACGATGCCGTGCGCCGCAAGGAATTCGGCGCGACGCTGAAGAAGAAGGGCGTCTACGATGCAATGGTCTACTACGACTTCCAGGCTGACACCTGGCTGGACGTATTCGTGCGCTTCGAGAGCAAGGCGTTCTTCGGCCGCGACGTCGGCCGTTTCCGCTTCGGCTACATGAAGACCCCGGTCGGCCTGGATGCGAATACCTCTTCGCGTGCCGGCAGCTTCCTTGAAACCTCCTTGCCGGTGCAGGCCTTCTACGAGGGCCGCCGTACCGGTGTGGAATGGGTGCTGGAGCGTCCGCAGTACCTGCTGCAGGCAGGCGCCTATGGCGGCAAGGACCTGCAGGGCGACAACCCCGGCACCACCCAGGCTGTGCGTGCGGTATGGACGCCGGTGAAGGCGCCGGGTGATGTGATCCACCTGGGCCTGGCCTACTCGCAGGAAAACCCGCGTGGCTACAGTGATGGCCGCGACGTGCACCACGAGGCCAGCGCCCGCCTGCGCGCGCGCCCGGAAGCCGGCCTGACCGACATCCGCTACGTCGATTCCGGCGCGCTGGTCACTGCCGACCAGATCCGTCGCACCGGTCTGGAAGGCATCTGGATCCGCGGCCCGTTCTCGCTGCAGGCCGAAGCGCTGCGCGCCACGGTCACCCGCCATGACGGCAAGCCCGACTACACCGGCAGCGGCCAGTACGCGATGGCCAGCTGGGTACTGACCGGCGAATCGCGCCCGTACAACGCCGGCGCGGTGGCCAACATCAAGCCGGCGCACAACTACGGTGCGGTGGAACTGGTGGCCCGCTACAGCCGCCTGGATCTCGATGACGGCGACATCCTCGGTGGCCGCCAGCATGACCTCACCCTGGGTGCGAACTGGTACCTGACCAGCCACTTCAAGTTCCAGGCCAACTACGTGAAGGTCGACGCCAGCCGTCGTGGCGTGCACAGCACGCCGGAGATCTTCGAGCTGCGCGCGCAGATGCACTTCTGACCCCTTCCACGTCAGACCCCGGCGGGCGTGCACGCCACGCCCGCCGGCCCTGCGTAGACTGCCGCCATGTACTGGCTCAGCCGACATCGGATGCTGTTGCTGACCCTGCTGGTGATGGTCGGCGGTACCGCGCTGTGCGCGGTCGCGGCAGGCCACTACGCCTGGCGCCGCGCGCTCGGCGAGGAAAGCAGCCAGGTGCAGCGCCAGCTGCAGCTGTACGGCCAGGGCCTGCAGCAGCGCATCGACCGCTTCGGTACGTTGCCGCAGGTGCTGGCGCTTGACCCGGACCTTCTGCACGCACTGCGCGTGCCGCCCTCCCCTGTTGAACGGCAGCGGCTGAACCTCAAGCTGCAACGCGCCAACGAAGTCACCCGCACTTCCACCCTGACCCTGGTCGGTCACGATGGCGTGGCGGTGGCGGCGAGCAACTGGAACCAGCCGACCACCAATGTCGGCGAGAACTACAGCTATCGCCCCTATTACCGCCAGGCGCTGGCGCAGGGCCGCGGCCGCTTCTACGGCATCGGCATGACCACCGGCGTTCCCGGTTACTACCTGTCGCAGGCCATCGAGGAAGACGGCAAGCGGCTCGGCGTGGTGGTGATCAAGGTCGAGCTGTCGGCACTGGAGCAGGAGTGGCTGAGCAGCCCGGATGTGGTGCTCGCCAGTGACGACCACGATGTGGTGTTCCTGGCCAACCGTGACAGCTGGCGCTACCGCCTGCTGCGCCCACTGGGCGCCGATGAGCGCCGCGAAATGCTGGACGCCCGCCAGTACGCCGACCGCACCCTGCAGCCACTGCGCGCACGCACCGAGGATGTACTGGCCGACGGCGGCCGCATGGTACGCCTGCTGGATCCGGCGTTGCCGCAGCCGATGCTGTGGCAGAGTCTGCCGCTGCCCGCTGAGGGCTGGAACCTGCACCTGCTGCACGACGCCAGTGCGGCCACCACTGCCGGCCGTGCGGCCGCACTTACCGGCGGTGCCGCGTGGCTGGCGCTGGGCTTCCTGGTGCTGTTCGTACAGCAGCGCCGGCGCCTGGCCAAGCATCGCCTGCGCAGCCGCCGCGAGCTGGAAACCCTGCTCAAGCAGCATGCACAGGAACTGCGCACCGCGCAGGATGGCCTGCTGCAGGCCGCTACCGATGCCGACAGCGGCCTCAGCCGCAGCCTCGAACACCTGCCGCAGGGCGTGGTGGTGATCGACCGCGAGCTGCGTCTGGTCGCGTGGAACTCGCGCTACCTGGAGCTGTTCCGCTTCCCGGTGGACCTGGTACGCGTGGGCCGGCCGATCGAAGAACTGTTCCGCTTCAACGCACGCCGTGGCCTGCTCGGTCCCGGCCCGGTGGACGAGGCCATCGAGCGCCGCCTGAACCACCTGCGCAGCGGCCGCCCGCACATGCGCGAGAGCGAGAAGGACGACGGTACGGTGCTGGAAATCCGCGGCAATCCCCTGCCCGATGGCGGCTTCGTCACCAGCTACGCCGACATCACCAGCTACAAGAACGCCGCGCGCGAACTGCGCTCGCTGGCCGATGCACTGGAACACCGCATCGCCGAGCGCACCCACGATCTGGATGAAGCACGCCGCGAAGCCGAACAGGCCAACCGCTACAAGACCCGTTTCGTCGCCTCGGCGGTGCACGACCTGCTGCAACCGCTCAATGCCGCGCGCATGTTCGTCTCGGTGTTGCGCGGCAAGCTGAGCGACCCGGCGCAGCAGCAGACCAGCGATCACATCGACGCTGCACTGGCCGCGCAGGATGCGATCCTCAATAGCCTGCTGGACATAGCGCGGCTGGAATCGGGCAGCCTTCCCACCCGCGTGCAGGCGTTCCGGCTGGGGCCGCTGCTGCAGACGCTGGCGCGCGAGTTCGGCATCGCCGCGCACTCACGCGGCCTGGTGGTCGACTGGGTTGATACCAATGCCGTAGTGGTCAGCGATGAAGCGCTGCTGCGCCGAATCCTGCAGAATTTCCTGTCCAATGCACTGCGCTACAGCGAGCGCGGCCGCGTGCTGCTCGGCTGCCGTCGCCGCGAAGGCATGCTGTGGATCGAAGTGCACGACCAGGGTCCCGGCATTCCCGATGCGCTGCAGGGCGAAATCTTCGAGGAATTCCGCCGCCTGCACGACGGCCAGCAGCGCGGTGCCGGCCTCGGCCTGGCGATCGTCGACCGTATCGGTCGCCTGCTCGGCCACCCGATCCGGCTGCGCTCGCAGCTTGGCCAGGGCAGCGTGTTCGCGGTGGGTGTGCCGATCGGCGACGCCAGCGCGATTCCCGCCACGGCACCCGCGCCCGTGCTGGTGCAGGAACCGGCGGCGGACAATCCGCTGCGTGGGCGCCGGGTGTGGGTGATCGACGACGATCCGCACGTCTGCGCAGCCAGCCGCGCGTTGCTGGAGCGCTGGGGCTGCGAGGTGGTGCTGGCTGACGGCCCGCAGGCAGCGCTGCAGTTGGCCACGACGGCAACCGTGCCGGAGCTGGTGCTGCTGGATGTGCGCATGGGTGACCACCATGGCCCGGTGCTGTACGAGACATTGGCAGAGCTGTGGCAGGCCCGTCCGCCGGTGGTGCTGGTCACTGCCGAGCGCGATGCGGGATTGCGTGAGATGGCCGCCGAACGTGGCTGGGGAATGATGGCCAAGCCGGTGAAGCCGCCGGCGCTGCGGGCGCTGATGAGTCAGTTGCTGGTGCGGCATCGCGGGTGATTCCAGCCAACGGCGCAGCCCCTCGTGGGTGGGGTTGTTTGGTGCGCTGAAAGCAAAAGCTGCGAGTGGGTCGGTCGGGTTGGGTGCGCGGGGGACGCCGTGAATCCGTCCCTGGAGGCTTGTCAGCCGCATCCATGCGGCTGACACCCCCGCGAACCCAACCCGACCGGCCTCTGACAGATTTCGGTGGCCTGCCACCCACGGAGAAGAAAAAGAAGATCAAAAGCGGATCGCGCGCTGCGCTTGCTCGTGTAAAGCCGAGCCCATGCTCGGCTTCGCGGACCGGCCGCAAAGCAGCCGAGCGTGGGCTCGGCTCTACAAAAGGCAGCCTGCCAGGCTGCCTTTGCTTTTGATCTTCTTTTCTCTTCCGTGGATGGATGCGCACGGAACCTGTCCGTGGCCGGGCAGGTGGGCTGCGCAGGGGCATGAGCCGCATGGGCCCGAGGCATGCCTCGGGCGGGTTGGGCAGGACGCCCAACCCCGGTCTTGCCGTGTGCGCAGGACTGCGCACACGAGCAAGCGGCGACCGAGCTTACATGGACGTACTTGCAGCGGCCCCTGCGCAGTCCACCTGCCCGGCCTCACTCATGAACTACTCTACGTGTCCACCCACGAGGGGCTTCGCCGTTGGTTGGAAACTACAACCCGATACCAGCGTCGCCCTCGGGCTCCAGCGCCTTCACCAGCACTGCCGCCTGCGTTCGGCTATGGCACTCGAGTTTCTTCAGGATCGCGGTGACGTGCACCTTCACCGTGTTCTCCGCCAGCCCCAGCGTATAGGCGATCTGCTTGTTGAGCAGGCCATCGGCCAGGCACAGCAGCACGCGGAACTGTTGCGGGGTCAGCTGGGCCAGGCGGCTGGCCAGCAGTGCGTCGGCCTCCGAACGCTCGGCGGCCATCGCCGGGAACCACAGGCCACCATCCAGCACCGCCTGCAGGGCCTCGCCGATGGTCTCGGCCGGCGCCGACTTCGGGATGAAACCGGCTGCGCCAAACTGCTGCGCGCGGCGGATCACCCGCGGATGGTCGTTGGACGAGAGGATCACCACCGGGATGTCCGGATGCGAGCCGCGCACGTGCAGCAGCGCGGAGAAACCGTGAGCGCCGGGCATGGTCAGGTCGAGCAGCACCAGGTCCACATCCGGGTGCGCGTCGAGGGCTTCGGCCAAGGCTTCGGCGCTGGCCACCTCACGCACCTGTGCCAGCGGCAGGCTCTGCCGCAATGACTGCACCACCGCCGAACGCAGCAGCGGATGGTCATCGGCGATCAGGATGGTGTATTCGCTCATGCCGCCATTGTACGGGCAGGCCGCCGCGTCAGCGCCCTGCCGGCTCCACGCTGCTGCGCCAGGCATCGAGGAACTGGCGGCGCTTGAGCGCGTCCAGGTACACCAGCAGGCCCGGGCCGAGCTGGATCGGACGGCGGCTGCGGCCGGGCGCATCGTCGCCACGTGCGTTGCCGGTCACGATCGGCATCAGACGCGCTTCGCGCGACAGCACCTGCTGGCCTCGCGGCGACAGCAGGTAGTCGAGGAAACGCCGTGCCTCCTCCGGATGCGGGCCGGTACGCGGAATCACCGCGGTACGCAGCACCACCAGCGTGTAATCCTCGGGTTCGACGATGGCCAGCGGCGCGCCGGCATCGACACGTGCCTGCGCATAGGAGCCAAGTACGTTGTAGACCAGCGACAGCTGGCCACTGGCCAGCTGGTCCAGCAGCACGCCAGTGCGCTCCTCACGCACCACGTCGTTGTCGCCGAGCGCGCCCAGCAATGCGCCGGCGATGCTGCCACGCTGCGCATCCTGGGTCGCCAGCAGGTAGCCGACACTGCTGCGCTCGATGTCATAGGTGCCGACCTTTCCGCGTAGCGGTGCGCCCTCCGCACGCAGCCGGTCCAGCAGCTGGCGGCGCGTGTGCGGCACCTTCGCCGACGGCAGTGCGCGGGTGTTGTAGACCATCACCACCGGCTCATAGCTGATGCCGAATGCCTCGTTGCGCCACTGCGCCCAAGCCGGCAGCGCGGCGGTCTGTGCCGAACGGTGTGGCAGCGCATGGCCATCGTTGACCAGCTTGGTCTGCAGGTCCATGCCACTGGAGATCAGCAGGTCCGGCGATGCCGGCCCGCCGCGGTCGTGCAGGTACCGCGCGTACAGGTCCTGGGTGATGATGTCCTCGTACACCACTTCGGTGCCCGGGTGCAGGCGCTGGTAGTCGGCGATGACCACCGCGAACACTTCGATGTCGGTGGTGCCGTGGATGCGCAGCTGTGCCATGGCGGCTCCCTGCGCAGGGAAACGGCGCACATCGCCCGGTGCGGCCAGCACCGGCAGGGCCAACAGCAGGGCAACGGCGGTGGCGAACAGGCGGATCATGAACTGCTCCGGGGCAGGCGGATGGTAGCGATCAAACCACCCTGCGGACGGTTGCTGAGATCGATGCGGCCGCCATGGCTGTCGACCACGCGCTTGACGATGGCAAGGCCAAGCCCGGCGCCGCCGGACGGCGCGCCCTCGCCACGGGCGAAGCGCTCGAACACGCGTTCGGCATCGCCAGGCGCGATGCCCGCACCGTGATCGGCGATGGTCAGCACCGCCTGCCCACCTTCCACGGTCAAGGCAATCTGCAACGGGCCATCACCACCGTACTTCAATGCGTTGTCGACCAGGTTCTTGATCGCCTCGCGCAGCAGCAGCGCATCGCCATGCACCTGTACCGGCTCGGCGGTCATCGCCAGCTGCACGCGCGGCGCAGGGCCGGCCTGCGGCAGCGCTTCATGCAGGGCCTGGTGCACGGTCTCGGCCAGATCCACTGCAGCAAAGCGCTGCAGGTGCGAACGATGGATCACGCTGGCATCGCTGAGCAGCTGGTTGAGCAGGCGGCTCATGTGGGTGGCGTTGCGTTCGATCGCCTGCAGGCTGCGCCGCATGTCCTCCGGGTCATCATCGTCCAGCGCCAGCTGTGCCTGCGCACGCAATGCCGCCAGCGGCGTGCGCATCTGGTGCGCGGCCTCGGCCATGAACGCGCGCAGCGTCTCGTTGCTGCTGGACAACCGCTCCATGAAGCGGTTCAGCGCGGCCACCATCTGGTCCATCTCGCGCGGCACGCGGGCGTCGAGCGGCTTCAGGTCGGACGGTTCCCGTCGCGACAGCTCGCGCTCCACCCGCACCAGCGGACGGAATGCGCGATGCACGCCGAAGGCCACCAGCGCCAGCAGCAGGCCGGACAACACGCCGATCGCCAACAGCGCGCGATTGACCATGTCCTGCGCGACGGCTTCCCGCGCACGCCGGGTCTGGCCCACCTGGACCTGCACCTCGCCCTGCGCCGACGCGGCGGCAAAACTGCGGCCGACCACCACGAAGCGCACGGTCTCGTCGCTGTAGGGGGCATCGAACAGCTGCGGTTGCGTACCGGGCCGTCGCGGCGGCGCGGGCAGATCGCCGTAGCCGGTAATCAGGTTGCCGCGGCTGTCGGCCACCCGATAGAACACGCGATCTTCCGGCGCCATCGCCAGCAGGTCCAGCGCTGCATAAGGCAGATCCACCTGCCACTGGCCATCAACCAGCGCCACCGAATCGGCGATGGACAGCGCCGAAGAGACCAACAGGTGATCGTAGGAACGATTGGCGGCGCGCTGGCCGTAGTCACGTGCAGCAAACAGCAGGGCCACTGCGAACACCGCCAGCAGTGCCCCGAGATAGAGCAACAGCGTGCGCCGCAGCGAGCCCGGTGCGGCGTTCGCAGCGCGGGCGTCAGCCATCGGCATCGGTGTTGCCGTCACTGGCTTCCAGCAGGTAGCCGACGCCGCGCACCGTGGTGATGCGCAGCGGCGCGGCGGCCAGCTTCTTTCTCAGACGCCCCACATACAGTTCGATGGCATTCGGACCGGCCTCATCATCGAAGCCGAACAGCCCGTTGCCGATCTCATCCTTGCCGACCACCTGGCCGAGACGACCGACCAGGATCTCCAGCAGCCGGTACTCGCGGTTCGGCAGTTCGATCGGTTCGCCGTCGAGGCTGACCCGGTGCGCGGCATTGTCGAACTGGAAGCCGCCGATCTGCACCACTTCGCTGGCCTGGCCGCGCGCGCGTCGCAGCAGCACGCGGCAGCGCGCTTCGAACTCGCGGAAATCGAACGGCTTGCCCAGGTAGTCGTCGGCACCCACGTCCAGCGCCTGCACGCGATCTTCGATGCCATCACGCGCGGTCAGCATCAGAACCGGTGTGCTGTCACCGCGCTCGCGCATGCCGGCCAGCACGCGCAGGCCATCAAGCTTGGGCAACCCGATATCCAGCACCACCAGGTCGAAGCTCTGGTAGCGCAGCACGCTGGCGGCGGCCAGGCCATCGGCCTGCCAGTCCACGGCGTGGCCGCTGCGACGCATGCGACGGATGATCGCATCGGCCAGATCCGGGTTGTCTTCGACCAGCAGCAGGCGCATGGGCACACGGGTGGGAGGGGAAACGAATGCTACCGCATGCCGCCGCCGCGCTTGCCGGGCGTGGCCCAGTGAGCGCAGCGGCCGGTTTTACGCTGCACCGCACAAACCGTTGACAGGACGATGACAGCTTGCCCGACCCAGACTGCGGCCGCGCACCGTCCGGTGCCCACGATTGCCGCGCGCCTGGCGCGCACCTGGGAGGGTTTGTGGAATTCACGTTTGCCTGGCGGCGTCCTGCCGCCATGATGGCTCTGGCTGCCCTGTCGGCGCCGGCCTTCGCCGCCGAAGACGACCGCCCGGTCACCGCCACCCTCGGTGGCCGCCTGCACCTGGACTTCGCCACCTTCGACAACGACAACCGCGGTACGCCGAACAAGGACGACACCGAGATCCGTCGCGCCTGGCTGGACGTGTCCGGCAAGTTCTTCGTGGTCGACTACAAGCTGGAAGCTGACTTCTCCGGCGACCGCGTCGAGGCCAAGGACGTGTACCTGGCACGCAGCTTCGGCAAGGCCGGCAAGCTGACCGTGGGCCAGTTCAAGCAGTACTTCTCGCTGGATGACCGCACCAGCTCCAACTACGGCAGCTTCCTGGAGCGCGGCAACGCCGGCACCACGCTGGCGCCGCTGTACCGCCTGGGTGCGTCGTGGCAGGCCAACCCCGGTGACTTCACCTGGGCGGCCAGCATCTACAGCCTGGAAAGCATCGACGCCTGGCAGGTGAAGGGCCGCGCCGCGGGTGGCCGCGTCACCTGGGCACCTTCGCCCAGCGAGGGCGACGTGCTGCACCTGGGCCTGTCGCTGGCCCGCGAGGCCTACGACAACCCCGGCGCCAACGGCACCCCGGGCCTGAGCATCCGCCCTCGCCCGGCCGGCCATCTGTCCGATGAAAGCCGCCTGACCCTGGTCAACTTCTCCGCCGGCCGCGATACCGACGTCAACAAGTGGTCGCTGGAATACGCGCAGGTGCGCGGCCCGCTGTCGTGGCAGGGCGAATTCAGTGGCGCCACCTTCGACGACGGCGCGCAGCGCGGTGACGTGATGGCCGCCTACGGCATGCTCAGCTGGTTCGTCACCGGCGAAAGCCGCGCCTACGACCGCAAGACCGGCCGCTTCGCGCGGGTGAAGGATATCCGCCACAAGGCCGGTGCCTTCGAAGTGGCGCTGCGCTACGACCAGATGTGGGGCGCACAGCACCTCGACGGTGCACCCGACCTGCGCCGCGGCAGCACCGAAGCGTGGACGCTGGGTGGCAACTGGTACCTGCGCGACAACCTGCGCTTCATGCTCAACGTGATCGAAAGCCGCAACCGCGACCGCCTGGCCGGGGTCACGGTGGACCGCACGCGCGCGGTCACCGGCCGCCTGCAGTACGACTTCTAAGCCCGGCATCCCGGGCACGCCGCCCGGGCCTTTTCCACTCCCCCACGTCCTGTTTTCGCAAGGAGTCCGCAGATGATGCTGAGCATCCTCGGCTTTGGCATGGTCATTACGTTCATGTACTTGATCATGAGCAAACGCCTGTCGCCGCTCGTCGCCCTGATCACCATCCCCATCCTGTTCGCGCTGATCGGCGGCTTCGGCGCCGGCATCGACGAGATGATGCTGGAGGGCATCAAGAAGATCGCGCCGACCGGCGTGATGCTGATGTTCGCCATCCTCTACTTCGGCGTGATGATCGACGCCGGCCTGTTCGATCCGCTGGTGCGGGTGATCCTGCGCTTCGTCAAGGGCGATCCGATGAAGATCGTGCTCGGCACCGCGGTGCTGGCGATGCTGATCTCGCTCGACGGTGATGGCTCGACCACCTACATGATCACCGTCTCGGCGATGCTGCCGCTGTACCAGCGGCTGGGCATGAACGCGCTGAACATGACCTGCGTGACCATCCTCGCCGGCGGCGTGATGAACCTGACCCCGTGGGGCGGCCCGACCGCACGCGCGGCCACCGCGCTGCACGTGGATCCGGCCGATGTGTTCGTGCCGCTGATCCCGTCGATGGTGATCGCCTGTGCCGGCGTGCTGCTGCTGGCCTGGTACCTGGGCCTGAAGGAACGGCGTCGCCTGGGCGTGGTGACCCTGCCCAAGGGCGGCAGCTGGATGGACAACAGCGTGTCCGACGACAGCAATCCGCTGCCGACGGTGGAAGACGCCGAGGACATCAAGCGTCCGAAGCTGCTGTGGGTCAACCTGGCCCTGACCGTGGCGCTGATGACCGCGCTGATCATCGGCGTGCTGCCGATGCCGGTGCTGTTCATGGTCGGCTTCGCCATCGCCCTGGTGATCAACTATCCGAACCTGGCCGAGCAGCGCCGCCGCGTGGTCAACCACGCCGGCAACGTGCTGTCGGTGGTGTCGCTGATCTTCGCCGCTGGCATCTTCACCGGCATCCTCAACAACACCGGCATGGTCGAAGCGATGTCGCACAGCTTCCTGGCGGTGATTCCGGAATCGTGGGGCCCGTACCTGGCGGTGATCACGGCGGTGGCGTCGATGCCGTTCACCTTCTTCATGTCCAACGACGCGTTCTACTTCGGCGTGCTGCCGATCCTGTCCGAGGCCGCCGGCAACTACGGCATCACCCCGGTGGAAATGGCGCGTGCCTCGCTGGCTGGCCAACCGGTGCACCTGCTCAGCCCGCTGGTGCCGTCCACCTACCTGCTGGTGGGCCTGGCCAAGGTCGAGTTCGCCGACCACCAGAAGTTCACCCTGAAGTGGGCCATCGCCATCTCGATGCTACTGATGGTCGGCAGCCTGCTGTTCGGCCTGTACCCGCTCGCGGCCTGATCCCTTACCAAAGGAGCCTTCTGCAATGACGCTTCGAATCGCTTACGTCACCAGCGGCATGGGCAGTGTCGGTACTGCCATCTGCCAGAGCCTGGCCCGCAGCGGCCACACCGTGGTTGCCGGCTGCGCGCCGAACTCGCCGCGCAAGGCCAACTGGCTGCGCGAGCAGCGCGAACAGGGCTTTGACTTCATCGCCTCCGAAGGCAACGCGACCGACTGGGCCTCGACCAGCGCGGCGTTCGCCAAGGTCCGCGCCGAAGTCGGCGAGGTGGATGTACTGGTCAACAATTCCGGCGGCAGCCGCGACCTGCTGTTCCGGCAGATGACGGTGGAAGACTGGAACGCGGTGATCGCTTCCAACCTCAATGCGCTGTTCAACCTGACCAAGCAGGTGGTCGATGGGATGGCCACGCGTGGCTGGGGCCGCATCATCAACATCGGTTCGGTCAGTGCGCACAAGGGCCAGATCGGGCAGGTGAACTACGCCACCGCCAAGGCCGCGATGCATGGCTTCAGCCGTGCGCTGGCCGCCGAAGTGGCCTCGCGCGGGGTGACCGTCAACACGCTGTCGCCGGGCTACATCGCCAGCCAGGCGATCAGCAGCTTCCCGCCGGATGTACTGGATCGGCTGGCCGCTTCGGTGCCGGTGCGCCGCCTCGGCCGCCCCGAGGAAGTGGCCGGCCTGTGCGCGTGGCTGGCCTCGGACGAAGCCTCGTACGTGACCGGCGCCGACTATCCGGTCAACGGTGGCCTGTACATGGGTTGAGCCCTCCCCCACGGAGTGCGTGGACCGCCTCCCCCACGGAGTGCGCGGGGCCGGTGAACCTTCGTTCGCGAGGGGGATCCGGCCCCTTTTTGTTTCTGCATTTCTGAGACGCACTTCCCGATACATCGGCAGAACCGGTGCTATACCTGCCAGCGCTCGCTGAGCCCGATGGATGAACGGCTGGAATCGCGGATCAAGGAGGTTGGCATGCGTGCATTGCTGATTGCGCTTCTCGTGGTCGCCACTACGCTGCTGGCGACACCGGCCCGCGCGGAGCCCCCGCCCATGCGGGTGATCACGGGTCTGGGCTGCCCCGACTGGCTGATCCCAGGCGCGCCCACGCTCGACGCGCAGATCACCGGCCATCCGGAGTGGACCTTCGCCTGGGCTCCCGCGTCCTATACCAATCGCAATCCCATCCGGATCTACATCCAGTCCTTCGACTGCGATTCCTCCGACATTGCAGGCTATTACTTCCGGATCGCAGCCATTGCCCATGAAGTGGGACACGCACTGTACTTCGAAGGTATCGCCTTGAGCACCCGAGGTGCGTTCATCCAGCACTTCTGCACCATGGAGGGGAAAGCGGTACTCAACAACCTCACCGCGCGCAGTGAGCTTCTGGTGACCAGCCTGGGGTACTACGACATCGGCGTAGCTGCATCCAACGGTCCTGGCCTCATCGCACAGGCCGATGCCGGCGGTGAAGACCTGGACCGGCGGGTAGGTAAGCTGTTCTGCGACAACAACGTAACTTCAACCACCGGCGAGAACTACAACGACTTCTACGGAAGAATCTACGATGAAGCGATCGCAGCCCGTCCCTGAACTTCTTCTGCTCCTGAGCCTGTTGGTTGCCGGTTCTGCAGCTGCAGCCACGTCCGCTGCCACTGCGGAAGAGGCGGACGCAACCTGGCGGCTCGTGGAGCGCTGGTCCTTGCAACTGGCACGCTCTGACCTTGTCGCGCAGCTGTCACCCCTGGCTCCGGCCGGCTCGCGTTCGGAAGCAAGAAGGGGCCGGGGCGACAGCGCCACCATCGATCTGGCGCCATTCGTGGTCGCTGGGAGGATCAAGGGGCCTTCTGGCCAGATCTACACCGATGCGTCGGGGCGAATCATCAAAGGCATTACGCTGTCGCTGGGCGGCGCCTGCATCTCGCGAAAGCAGATGGGTCGTCGCTACCCCGACTTCAACGTCCTTTCCGTCCCGTCAGGGCATAGCCTCGACGAGTCCACGGTGTTCGGTACGGTAGTGAACGGCATCCAGATCGGGTTCTCATTCTCCGAACATGACCGTGACTGCATGGACCAGCTCAAATTGAGCTGGCCAGGGGAGCGCTTCTGATTCCCACCGACATACCACCATGACGAACAGGTTGCAGGACGCACACCACTGCCCTGCATCGTTCGTTGGTTTTTCGTAAAGACGGTTTCATGTTCCGTTCGCATAGTGGCCATGCACCGCGCACGCGTGCCGGTGACCACCCCAAATGCAACGGACCACCATGCAGACCCGACACCTGACGATCGCCGTGGCGATCGCGCTCTCCGCCGCCGCCAGCGCCCATGCCGCCACCGCCGCCGATACCGGCGCCAGCACCGAGGCCGCGCTGAGCGCGCAGACGCTGGATACCGTCTCCGTGATCGGCCAGGGCGAGACCCGCCAGGTGCAGCGCATCACCACCGTCGACAAGCAGGTGCTGCCGCCGGGCACCAGCGGCCAGAAGATCCTCGACCGCCTGCCTGGCGTGTCGGTGCAGTCCAACGACGCCTTCGGTGCCAACGAGGAATCGCAGACCATCAGCCTGCGTGGCTTCGACAAGAGCCGCCTGGGCTACACGCTGGACGGCATCCCGCTGGGCGACAACAGCTACGGCAACTACAACGGCCTGAGCATCGCCCGCGCGATCATCGCCGAGAACCTGGCCGGTGCCGAGCTGTCGCAGGGCATCGGTTCGCTGGGCGTGGCCTCGACCAGCAACCTGGGCGGCACCATCCAGTATTTCTCGATGGACCCGTCCACCGAATTCGGTGGCCGCGCCAGCGTCACCGTCGGCGACAACAGCCAGCGCCGTGGCTACCTGCGCGTGGATACCGGCGACATCAACGGCTTCTCGGCCTATGTGTCCGGCGTGCACCAGGACCAGGACATGTGGGCCGCGCCGTACCAGAACCAGACCACCCGCCAGTTCAACGCCAAGGCGGTGTGGAATGTCGGCGACCACCGCTTCGGTGCGTTCGTGGCCACCTCGCGCGCCAGCCAGGCCAACTACGCCTACCTGTCCAAGGACATGCTGGCCCGCGGCCTGGGCTATGACTGGAACATCTATGCACCGGACTGGGATCGCGCCGTCGCCGCCGCGTACTGCGCGCCGGGCACCTACAACAAGGCGCGCTGCGCATTCAGCGGCGGCGTCAACAGCATCGACGATGCGTACTACCAGAGCCGTGCGCTGCGCGACGACAACCTGTATTCGGTGGATGCCGACCTGCGCCTGGGCGAGCAGGGCCGCCTGAAGCTGCTGGCCTATCACCACGACAACCGTGGCCAGGGCCACTGGTGGGCACCGGGCCAGCCGTCCTACCCGGGTACCGACAGGATGCTGCCGATCTCGATCCGCAGCACCAACTACACGATCAACCGCGATGGCCTGACCGCCGCGCTGTCGTGGACGGTGGGCATCCACGAACTGGAAGCCGGCCTGTGGTACGAGCAGAACGACCATAACGTGTCGCGCAACTTCTACTACATCAGCGGTCCGTTCCTGGACGACCTGTACCTGAAGAACCCGGACCGCCTGTTGTTCAACCAGGACTTCGACATCCGCACCCGCCAGTTCTACGTACAGGACCGCATGCGCTTCCTGGACCAGCGCCTGACCGTGGATGTCGGCATCAAGAGCCCCAACACCCGCATGCGCGCCACCGCCCAGCCGGGCGTGGAAACCAGCATCGCCTCGGGCACGCTGACCGCCAAGAAGTCGGTACTGCCGCAGGTGGGCCTGGGCTTCAAGCTCAACGCCAACAACGAGCTGTTCGCTTCGTACGCCGAGAACATCGCCGCCTTCGTCGGCGGTGGCAGCGGTGGCCCGCTGCAGGTGTCGCCGGAATCGTTCGCGGCCAGCGCCGGGCTGGAGCCGGAGAAGTCCAAGAGTCTGGAAGCCGGCTTCCGTACCTTCGGCGAGAAGTACCAGGCGTCGATCGCGGCCTACAACGTGAAGTTCGACAACCGCCTGCTGTCGCTGAACCCGTGCTCGAGCATCGAAGTCGGCACGCGTCCGGAGTGCGTGACGCGCTTCATCAACGTCGGTTCGGTGAAGAGCCACGGTGCGGAGCTGACCTTCATCCTCAAGCCGATCGACGGCCTGCAGTGGTACAACGCGCTGTCCTGGAACAAGACCACCTACGAGGACGACTACCTGTCCGGCGGTGCGGTGGTGCCGGTGGCCGGCAAGATCACCGTGGATACGCCGCAGCGCATGGCCTCCAGTGAAATCAGCTGGAACCGCGATGGCTTCTTCGCCAGCCTGCGAGCCAAGTACACCGGCAAGCGCTACTACACCTACACCAACGACCAGTCGGTGCCGGGCGTGACCACCTTCGACGCCGGTGCGGGCTACGATTTCGGCCCGGGCCTGGGCCTGCGCAACGTTCGGGTGTCGTTGAACGCGACCAACCTGACCAACAAGCGCTACGCCGGCCAGCTGAGCTCGTTCGCACCGACCGATCCGAAGGGCACGCGGTATGCGATCCATGCGAGCGCACCGCGGCAGTTGTTCATGACGGTGGCGGCGGAGTTCTAAATCGAAAGCGGGCGCTGCGGCGCGTTGATTGTTCCTGCATAGCGTGGGTAGGCAGGCCCATGCAGGACACGCCGTAAACCCATCCATGGGGGCTCGATCGGCGCATCCATGCGCCTCACGGTCCTGCATGGGCCTGCCTACCCACGCTGGACAGTTCCCCGCGCCGGCGCGGAGGCAATGGAAAGCAAGAGCAAGAGCAAAGAGCCGGGCACTGCCCGGCTCTTTGCTTTTCAAGCGCAATCCCTTCGGCGCGGTGATGTGCTGCCGCCCGCGCGGGAAACTGTCTGGCGGCGGTGGGGCACCCTGGCCAGGACCGTGAGGCGCATGGATGCGCCGATCGAGCCCCCATGGATGGGTTTACGGCGTGTCCTGGCCAGGGTGCCCCACCGCCGCCCAGCGATATCAATCGAGGCGCCAGCGCATCATCCCGCCAACGCATTTCATTCCGGCGCCAGCTGGTCCATCCGTATCCGGTTGGCGAACAGCGAGAACGCCAGCATGCCGGCCAGGCCGTTCGCCCGGCTCACCCAATGCGGCAGCCAGCGCGGCGGCTTCAGCACCCCCGCCTCGAACAACGGCGCGAACGCGATCGCATCGGTCAGGCTCATCTTGCCGGCGAACAACCAGCGGCAGACCTGCAGGCGGTCCTCGGCCAGCATGTGGCGGAAGAAGGTATGCACCGACACCAGGCCGCGCAGGTACACCGTGTCCTTGGTGAAGGCCAGACCGCCACTTGGCGGCACGCCGCGGAACACGCGCTGCGCCGAAGCGAAACTCTCTTCCGCGTTCTGCCCGGCATCACAGAAATAGCGGAACACTTCGATGAAATCGGCGCCTTCGCGCGCCATCGCAATCGCTTCGGTACGCAGGCTGATGCGCTTGAGGCGCTCGATGTCGATGCTGCCGGTGATCTGCTCGGCGAAGGTGGCCAGCCCTTCCTGGGTTGCCGTCACCCGCGGCGAGGACAGTGCCAGGCTCGGCAGCACCGGCTGCTCGCGGCCGTTCAGGGCGGTCAGCGAATGCACCAGCGCTTCATGGTGGAACAGCTGCGCGCGGTCGTAGGCACTGAAGCGCGCACTGGTGCGCAGGCGGATGCGGGTCGGGCCTGCAGCCGCCTTGGACACCAGTTCCGGATCCAGCTGCACCTGGATGATGCGTGATTCGAAGAAGGCGTCCAGATCGTTCTGCAGCTGCAGTTGCAGCGCGATGGCCGAGACCGGCACCTGCTCTTCCGGTGCCAGCAGTTCGTGGTCCAGCTCGGCGGCAATCTGGATGAAGTGGCGCGCCGCTTCGCGCGTGCTCGGGCCATTGCCCGGCAGCGGCTGCTCGGGGGCGCCGAACAGCTGCACCGAACAGGAGTCGACGGCAGCAGTGCCCAGCCCTTCCAGCAGCTGTGCAGCCAGGTCCCAGCTCTGCGCCGACTGCCGCACGTAGTGACCCAACGGATGGCTGTCGTCGCAGTCGGCGGCGATCGCGGCCAGTGCGCGGCGTTCTTCGCTGAAGTCCAGCTTCGGGTAATCCACCTTCGGCAGTACCGGCTGGCCACGCGCCACGCTGGCCAGGAACGGTGCCTGCACCGTTGCTGGCCAGCTGGTCAGGCCCAGCAGGCGGATGCCTCCCACGGCCTCGACCAGACGCGCATCGAGCGCTGCATGGTGGGCCACGTCACGGTCCAGCGTCGCGATCGGTTCCATGCGCGGACTATAGCGCTCTGCCCGCACGTTGGTAGGTGCCAACCTGGGTTGGCATCCGCCGAGGGCGGGCTGCGGACAGATTCGTGCCAACCAAGGTTGGCACCTACCAGGAGCGGGCAGTTGGCACCCACCCGAAGCAGGCAGACGCGGGTTCATTGCAGGGGTCAGAGCCCATTGCGGTGCAATGGGATCCGACCCCGCGATACCGATCAGCGCCGACGCGGCTTGCCTGCCGGGCGGAACTGCTGGCCCTTGCCCTTCTTGCCACCGCGTTCCTGCGCGGTCTCGGCCTGGCGCACCGCCAGCTTGGCGGCGGCGGCGGCGACTTCTTCCTTCAGCTTGAAGTAGTTCAGCAGCCGGCTCTCTTCGATCTCGCCGGCCTCGATCGCTGCACGCACGGCACAGCCCGGTTCCTGCTGGTGCTTGCAGTCGTTGAAGCGGCACTGTGCGGCCAGCGCTTCGATGTCGGCGAAGCCACCTTCGGACAGCGTCTCTTCACCGGTCGGCTTCAACTCGCGCATGCCCGGGGTGTCGATCAGGCAGGCGCCCATCGGCAACGGCATCAGCGCGCGGTGCGTGGTGGTATGGCGGCCACGTGAATCGTTGGCGCGCACTGCGTTGGTCTTCATCCGCTGCTCGCCGAGCAGGGTGTTGGTCAGCGTGGACTTGCCGGCACCGGAGGAACCGACCAGCACCACCGTGCGGCCCGGGCCCAGCCACGGCTGCAGCACCGCCACGCTGTCGGCATCCAGGCCGTTGATCGCATGCAGCGCGATGCCCTGCATCTCCAGCTCTTCCAGCACCGCCAGCGCATCCTCGCTGTACTCGGTCTGGTCGGCCTTGGTCAGCACCACTACCGGTTCGGCACCACCACCACCGACCAGCAGCAGGTAGCGCTCGATGCGGCGCGGATTGAAGTCGGCATCCAGGCCACAGACGATGAACACCGTATCGATGTTGGCGGCGATCACCTGCTGGTGATAGTGCTCGCCGGCCGCACCGCGCTTGATCGCGGTACGCCGCGGCAGCAGGGCGACGATGCGGATGCCGTCGAGCAATACCCAGTCACCTACCGCCGGCCGTTCATGGCTGGGGAAGCGCGGGCGCTGCCATTCCGGCAGCGACTCGGCCTTGATCGACGCATCCGGGCCATCGGCCACCACATAGTGGGTGCGGTGCTGTTCGATCACCCGCGCCGGGCGGGCCTGCGGGTGAGCGGCCATGGCGGCCTGCCAGTCGGCCTGCTGCGCCGGGCCCGGCCAGGGCCAGCCGATGGTCTGCAGGGCGATGAAATCGGGGGTCTGGGTCATCACTGCCATTCTACCTGTGCCGGCGCCCTGCCAGCCCAGCATTGACGGGGCCCGAGCCCTTGCCATGCATTGCAGCAATTCCGGTAGGATGGAAGCCCCATGCCTTTTGACGGCCCAGCTCCCATGTCCACCAACTCGCCCAAGCCCCTGGCCATCCGCGAGCGCCTTTCCGAAGTGCGCTACGAAATCCGCGGAGAACTGGCGCGGCGAGCCCGGGAGCTGGAGGCGCAGGGCCGCAAGCTGATCAAGCTCAACATCGGCAACCCCGGCGCCTTCGGCTTCCGTGCGCCTGAGCACCTGCAGCGCGCGATCGCCGATGACATGGGCCGCACCGACCCGTACACCCACCAGCAGGGCCTGCCGGTGGCACGTGAAGCCATCGCGGCGTACTACGCCCGCCGTGGCGCGCCCGATGCCCATCCGGACCGCGTCTTCCTCGGCAATGGCGTCAGCGAACTGATCGACCTGTCGCTGCGTGCGCTGCTCAATCCCGGCGACGAAGTGCTGGTGCCCTCGCCGGACTATCCGCTCTGGTCGGCCTCGACCATCCTCAACGATGGCCGCCCGGTGTACTACCGCTGCGCACCGGAGAACGGCTTCCAGCCGGACCCGAGCGAGATCGAGACGCTGGTGTCCTCGCGCACCCGCGCCATCGTGCTGATCAACCCGAACAACCCCAGCGGCGCCAGCTACCCGCGCGAACTGCTGGAGCGCGTGGTGGAGATCGCGCGCCGCCACAACCTGTTGCTGCTGGTCGACGAGATCTACGACCAGATCCTGTACGACGACGCGGTGTTCCAGCCGGTCGCACCGCTGGCCGGTGATCATCCGTGCCTGACCTTCAGCGGCCTGAGCAAGGTGCACCGCGCCTGCGGCTGGCGCGTGGGCTGGGCCCACCTCAGCGGCGATGATGCCCGCCTGGGTGACTTCCGCGCGGCGCTGGACCTGCTCGGTGCGCTGCGCCTGTGCGCCAATGTGCCGGGCCAGTACGCCATCGAGGCCGCGGTGAACGGCCCGGACACCATTTCCGAGCTGTGCACGCCGGGCGGTCGCCTGTATGAAACCCGCCGCGCGGTGATCGAGGCCTGCGAAGCCAGCGAGCACCTGTCGCTGGTCGCTCCCGCCGGTGCGCTGTACGCGTTCCCGGCCGTGGTCGGCGCTGCGGCGAAGGGCTTCGACGACCACAACTTCGCGCTGGACCTGATGAACAACGAGGGCGTGCTGGTGGTGCCGGGCTCGAGCTTCAACGTGCCCTACCGCCACCATTTCCGCGTGACCCTGATGCCGGAAGCCTCGGTGATGCGCGATGTATTCGCGCGCATTGACCGTGCCCTGGCCCGCCGTGCCGAGGACGCGACCAAGGTCGTGCCGCTGAAGCCACGCCGCTCGGTGGCCTGAGTGGTGGCGCTGTCCTACCTGGCACTGGGTGACTCGTACACCATTGGTGAAGCGGTTGCAGTCGAAGGCCGCTGGCCGCACCAGCTGGCCACCGCGCTGCGTGCGCAGGGCATTGAGCTGTCCGATCCGCAGACCATTGCGACCACCGGCTGGACCACCGACGAGCTCGATGCGGGCATCGATGCAGCCGCGCCGCAGGGGCCGTTCGATTTCGTCAGCCTGCTGATCGGCGTCAACAACCAGTACCGCGGGCGTCCACTGGACGAATACCGCAGCCAGTTCCAGGCCCTGCTGCAGCGGGCGATCGGCTTCGCTGGTGGTGATGCCGGCCGCGTGCTGGTGCTGTCCTTCCCCGATTGGGGTGCGACCCCGTTCGGCGCCAGCAGTGGCCGCGACCTGGCCGCCATCGAGATCGAGACCGACGAGTTCAACGCGGCTGCCGAGGTGATCAGCACCCAGCAGGGGGTGGCCTTCGTCGACATCACCGATATCAGCCGTGACCACGGTGACGACCCGGCGATGATTGCCGAGGACGGCCTGCATCCTTCGGCGCGGATGTACGCGCTGTGGAGCGCGCGCGCCCTGCCGGTGGCCGCGCACCTGCTTGGCGGCACGGACTGAGGCGATGGACGGCACGCCACGGACTGGCACGCCCCTGCCCTGCACTCCCCTGGCGGCCCCGCAAGCCCGCTTGATCGCCGACGCATTCCGGCCGGCGCAGGTCTGGGGGAGCCGCCGCGACTACTACTACACACGCGGCAAACTTGGCAGCGATCCGCTGTACGACGGCGTGCTGCAGCATCTGCCTGACGATGGGCAGCCGGTGCTGGACCTGGGTTGCGGCCTCGGCCTGTTCGCCCATGTGCTGCGCCAGCGCGGCGGTAGCCAGCGCTACCTGGGCCTGGACGTGGATGCCGGCAAGATCGCGCGTGCCAGGCGTGCAGCCGCCGACCTGCCCGATGTGCACTTCGACTGCCTGGATGTGCAGGCGCCGCTGCCGGCCCAATCCGGGCACGTCCTGCTGCTGGACGTACTGCAGTATCTGGACGCGGGGCCGCAACAGGCGCTGCTGCACGCGGCAAGCACACGGGTGGCCCCGGGTGGTCGCCTGCTGCTGCGCACGCCGCTGGCCACCGGCGACAGCCGCGACCGCACCACGCGGGTGGCTGACCGGCTGGCCTGGCTGGTCGGCTGGATGGGCACACGGCCGCGTCACTACCCCGATCCACAGGTACTGCAGGCGACGCTGACCGAAGCTGGATTGCAGGTGACTGCACCCCGGCCGTTGCACGGGCGTACCCCGTTCAACAGCTGGCTGCTGGTGGCCGAACGCCCTTCGTTGTAGCGCCGAGCTCACGCCCGGCTGCCCTCCGACGTCTTCCGGTGCTGCGCACCGCCGCCCGAGCATCGGCTCGGGCGCTACAGGATGATCGCCAGCCCTTGTAGAGCCGAGCCCATGCTCGGCTGCCTCAAGCGACCAGAACCCTGGGTTACAGGGCCGGCAGTTGCGCCTTCAGGCCACGCTCGTCCAGCGCCTGCAGCACGCGCTCGATGATCGACAGGTTGTGACCGTGGGCAGCCCCCTCATGCAGCAGCACGATGGCGCCCGGGCGCAGGTCGGGCAGCAGCCGATCGAGCACGCCCTGCGCCGTGCAGTCGATGCCGTCGAAGCCGCGCGCACTCCAGCCCACCCGGACCAGCCCCAACCGCTGCAGCACCGGCGCCACGAACGGATTGGTCATGCCCACCACCGAGCGGTACCAGCGCACCGGCTGGCCACCCAGGGTCTGCAATGCATGCTGGCAACCCTCGATCTCGGCGCGCATCGCGGCCGGGCCCAGCCGCCAGAAGCGTGCCTGCGGATGGCTGTGGCTGTGATTGCCGAGGTCGTGGCCACGGCGCAGGATCTCGGCTACCAGTTCCGGCTGCGCCAGCGCACGTTCGCCCACCAGGAAGAAGGTGGCGCGCGCCTGGTGGCGGTCCAGCAGGTCGAGCACGGCGCGGGTTTCCGGGCCGGGGCCGTCATCGATCGTCAGCCATACCGTGTTGCCGGCCTCCGGCAGCCGGCTCAGCACCGGCGCATAGAAGCGGCTGTTGGGCAGGAACACCGGCACCATGAACAGCGCATGGCTGGCCACCATCAGTGGCAGCCCCCAGTGCCAGCCGGCCAGGGCCCAGACCAGGATCACGGCCAGCTGCGACGCCACCAGCCAGGGCAGCCAGCGCCAGGGGCGGGCCGGGATGCGATGCAATGTTCCTGCGTTGCTCATCCCCCATGATGCCATGGGGGTTAGAATTGATGATTCGAATTCCCGGAACCCCGACGTCCATGTCCCTCGATCCCGCCCTGCGTTCGCGCATCGAATCCATCCTCAACGCCAACCGCGTCGTGCTGTTCATGAAGGGCCAGCCGTCGATGCCGCAGTGCGGCTTCTCGGCCAAGGCCGTGGGCGCCCTGCAGGACCTCGGCGTCGAGTTCGCCCACGTCAACGTGCTGGCCGACCAGGAAATCCGTGAAGGCATCAAGGCCTATGGCGACTGGCCGACCATCCCGCAGCTGTACATCGACGGCGAACTGGTCGGCGGCAGCGACATCGTGCTGCAGATGGCCGCCAGCGGCGAGCTGAGCAGCGTGCTGGGCCTGGCTGCGCCGGACCGTACCCCGCCGAGCATCACCGTCACCCCGGCCGCCGTGGAAATGCTCAAGGGTGCGCTGGCCGATGCTCCGGGCGCTGCCCTGCAGCTGTCCATCGACGCCGGTTTCCAGCCGAACTTCCAGCTGGCCCCGCACGACGAAGGCGCGATTGCCGCCGAGTCCAACGGCCTGCGCGTGCAGTTCGACCTGGCCAGCGCGCGTCGCGCCAACGGCATCACCATCGACTGGGTGGACGACATCCGCGGCAAGGGCCTGGCGATCGACAACCCGAATGCGCCCAAGCCGGTGCAGGAAATCAGCGTGCGTGATGCCGACGACCTGGTGCGTGCCGGCAACATCACCCTGGTGGACGTGCGCCCGGCTGACGAGCGCGCCATCGCAGCCGTCGGCGTGCCGTTCAAGAGCTTCGACGGCAACGGCCGCGCCGCGCTGGAAGCTCTGCCGAAGGACACCGCACTGGCCTTCATGTGCCACCACGGTGGCCGCAGCGCGCAGGCCGCCGAGCAGTTCCGCGCCCTGGGCTTCACCAAGGTCTTCAACGTCACCGGCGGCATCAACGCCTGGTCGGAAGACGTCGACAACGGCGTGCCGAAGTACTGATCGGCACCGAAAAAGGGGACGGAGGGGATTAAGTCGTTTGTGGCAAAAACGACTTAATCCCCTCCGTCCCCTTTTTCTTAGCCGGCGAAACCGCCTTCGGCCAGGTAATCCAGTTCTTCCGGCGAGGGAATGCGACCCAGCACGGCGTTGCGATGCGGGAAACGGCCGAAGCGGCGGATGATGTCGCGATGCAGTTCGGCGTACTGCAGGTATTCCTTGTCACCCAGCACGTCGAACATCGCCACCGAGCGGTCCTGGTCCAACGGGTCCTCGGAGTGCTCGAACGGCAGGTAGATGAAGGCACGCAGCTTCGGCACCAGCTGCAGGTCCAGGCCTTCCTCGATCGCGCGCATGGCGTAGTGCCGCGCCAGGCCATCGGTGGCGTAGGAATGGGCGGTACCGCGGAAGCAGTTGCGCGGAAACTGGTCCAGCAGCAGCATCAAGGCGAGTGCGCCCTCGGCGCTGCCCAGCCAATGCTCGCGCGCGCGCGACGCCGCAGCGAAATGCTCGTCCAGAAACAACTGGCGGAACTGCGCGTCGAACGCATCGTCGCGGGCGAACCACTTCGCCGGGCCCGCCTCCTTCCAGAAATCCACCACTTGCGCGGCAACGTCCATCACCTACTCCCCAGGGCCGGCGCGCTGCGCGCGGCCATCATCATCATTCGTCGAAGCGCAGGTGGCGGACCGACTTGCCGTTGCGCCGGATAAGCTTAAGCGCCTCGATACCGATCTGGATATGGTTTTCCACGAACTGGGAGCTGACCTTGGCATCGGAGGCCTCGGTCTTGACCCCGTCGGGGATCATCGGCTGGTCCGAGACCAGCAGCAGCGCGCCACTGGGGATGTGGTTGGCGAAGCCGGCGGCGAACACCGTGGCCGTTTCCATGTCGATGGCCATGCAGCGCATCGCCCGCAGGCGCTCCTTGAAGGCCTCGTCGTGCTCCCAGACCCGGCGGTTGGTGGTGTAGACGGTGCCGGTCCAGTAATCGTGGCCGAGGTCGCGGATCATGGTCGAGACCGCACGCTGCAGCGCGAAAGCCGGCAGCGCTGGCACTTCCGGCGGCAGGTAGTCACCCGAGGTGCCCTCGCCGCGGATCGCCGCGATCGGCAGCACCAGGTCGCCCAGCTGGTTCTTGCGTTTGAGACCACCGCACTTGCCCAGGAACAACACGGCCTTGGGCATCACCGCCGACAGCAGGTCCATGATGATCGCGGCATTGGGGCTGCCCATGCCGAAGTTGATCATGGTGATGCCATCGATGGTGGCACTGGCCATCGGCCGGTCCAGGCCGATGACGGGCGCGCCGGTCAGCTCCGAAAAGGTATGCAGGTAGCCGCCGAAGTTGGTCAGCAGGATGTGCTGGCCGAACTGGTCGAGGGGCACGCCGGTATAGCGTGGCAGCCAGTTGTCGACAATTTCCTGCTTGCTCTTCATGGCGGGGAACCGGTACGGCGGGGGGACCGGCTATTTTCGGTCAGCGGGGCGGTGCCGTCGAGCCGCCGTCGGCCAGCCTGTGAAGAAGGTCACTTGGCAACGCCCCGCCGCCCGGCTAGCGTCGGCGGCTGGATCACGCTGCAAGGGGAACTGCATGGCATCGACGTTGTTGCGCGCCGGGGTGGCACTGGCGCTGCTTTCATTGAGCACGGCACCGGCGGTGGGCGCCTCGCGCTTCGTCGCCGATCCCTACCCAAGCACCTACCAGGCGCATCCCGATGCGCCGGTGCTGATCCAGAACGCCACCGTGCTGACCGGCACCGGCCAGCGCCTGGACAATGCCGACGTGCTGCTGCGCGACGGTCGCATCGTCGCCGTCGGCCGCCAGCTGCAGACCGACGCCGGTGTCACCCGCATCGATGCGCAGGGCAAGTGGGTCACGCCGGGCCTGATCGACGTGCACTCGCACCTGGGCGTGTACCCCAGCCCCGGCGTTGGCGCGCACAGCGACGGCAACGAGATGACCGCACCGGTCACCGCCAACGTCTGGGCCGAGCACTCGGTGTGGCCGCAGGACCCGGGCTTCGCCACCGCGCTGGCCGGCGGCGTGACCAGCATGCAGGTGCTGCCGGGCTCGGCCAACCTGGTGGGTGGCCGCGGCGTGACCCTCAAGAACGTACCCGCGGTGACCTACCAGGCGATGAAGTTCCCCGGTGCACCGTGGGGCCTGAAAATGGCCTGCGGCGAGAACCCCAAGCGCGTCTATGGCGAAGGCAAGGGCGTTGCACCCGCCACGCGCATGGGCAACGTGGCCGGCTACCGCGCCGCCTTCATCGATGCCGCCGACTACATCGCCAAGAACAAGCCGAAGCCAGCCAAGCGCAAGGGCTGGTTCGGCAGTGACAAGGGCGACAGCGCCGGTGATGCCGGCGGCAAGCGCGATCTCAAGCTGGACACGCTGGCCGGCGCGATCGAAGGCGACATCCGCGTGCACATCCACTGCTACCGCGCCGACGAGATGGCCACCATGCTCGACCTGGCCAAGGAGTTCGGTTTCAAGGTCGCTGCGTTCCACCACGGCGTGGAGGCCTACAAGCTGGCCGACCGGCTGGCCGCCGACGGCGTCTGCGGTGCGCTGTGGGCCGACTGGTGGGGCTTCAAGATGGAAGCCTTCGACGGCATCCCGGAGAACATCGCGCTGGTCGACCGGCCGAAGAACAGCTGCGCCATCGTCCACTCCGATTCACCCGAGGGCATCCAGCGCCTGAACCAGGAAGCGGCCAAGGTGATGGCGTCCGCGCGCCGCGCGCGCATGCCGGAGATCACGCCCGAACACGCCATCACCTGGATGACCGCCAACGCCGCCAAGGCGCTGGGCATTGAAGGCCAGACCGGCACCCTGGAAGCCGGCAAGATGGCCGATGTGGTGGTCTGGAACGGCAACCCCTTCAGTTCGTATGCGCTGGCCGAGCAGGTCTTCATTGATGGCCGCAGGTTGTACGACCGCAGTGCACCGGCAGCGACGCCGCGTTCCGATTTCCAGCTTGGCCAGGAGGTGCGCTGATGGTGGTGCTCAAGCGATTGGCGCAGTCTGCCGCGAAGGGCAGCCGAGCATGGCTCGGCGCTACTGTCATGGTGTTGGCCTGCATCTCCACATCCGCGCAGGCACAGGACCTGCTGGTGCGCAACGCAACGGTGCACACCGCCAGCGCACGTGGCAGCCTGCAGAACGCGGACGTGCTGGTGCAGGGCGGCATCATCCGTGCGGTGGGCAATGGCCTGTCGGCGCCGGCCGGCGCCAGCGTGGTCGAGGCCAATGGCCGTCCCCTGACACCGGCACTGTTTGGTGGCATCACCGAAACCGGTATCGAAGAGGTCTCGGGTGAATCAAGCACGGTGGACAGTTCGTTGAAGCTCGGTGAGCAGCCGCTGCGCCCGGAATTCGACGTCACGCTCGCCTACAACCCGGCCTCGGTGCTGATTCCGGTCACGCGCCTGGAAGGCATCGGCTTCACTGCGCTGGGCGCTGCCACCGGCGGTGGTTTCGTCGCCGGCCAGGGCGGCGTGATGCGGCTCGATGGCAGCACCGATCCGATCGGCCCGCGTGCCCTGTTCCTGCGCATCGGCGCGGCAGCCTCCGAACTGACCGGGCATTCGCGCGCCGCGCAATGGATGCTGTTGCAGCAGATGATCGACGAAGCACGCGGCCAGGTGGCTGCGGACTCGCCGCACGCGCTGCTGACGCCGGCTGGACGCCGCACACTCAGTCGCTACCTGGCCGGCCAGGGCCGCATCGTGGTGGAGGTGGATCGCGCCGCCGACATCCGCCAGCTGCTGCGCTGGGCCACCCGCGAAAAGGTGAAGATCGCCATCGCCGGTGCCAGCGAAGCCTGGCAGGTGGCCCCGGAGCTGGCCGCCGCGCACGTGCCGGTGTTCGTCGACGTGCTGGCCAACCTGCCGGCGAGCTTCGACCAGCTCGGCGCCACCCTGGAAAACGCCGCGCGCCTGCAGCGTGCCGGCGTGGCGGTTTCCTTCGTGCAGCGCGGTGACGCCACCCACAACGCGCGCAAGATGCGCCAGCTGGCCGGCAACGCGGTGGCCAACGGTCTGCCGTGGGCCGATGGCCTGGCTGGGCTGACCCGGGTGCCTGCACAGGCATTCGGGGTGGCCGACCAGATCGGCAGCATCGAGCCGGGCAAGCGCGCCGACCTGGTGCTGTGGGAGGGCGATCCGCTGGACGTGGTGCACTATGCCGAGCAGGTCTGGCTGGGCGGCCGTGCGATGCCGATGCGCTCGCGCCAGACCGAACTGCGTGACCGCTACCTGCAGCGCAACGCGCAGCCCTGACCGCACACGAGGACACACCGATGGCGACGCTGCGCTGGTACTTCGACTTCATCTCTCCGTACTCCTACCTGCACTGGCAGAAGCTGAAGCGGCTGCCGCAGTTCGCGCAGATCCAGACCGTACCGATCGCCTTCGGTGCGGTGCTGCACCACCTGGGCAACCTGGGGCCAGCCGAGATCCCGGCCAAGCGCCGCTTCATCTACCGCCAGCTGCTGTGGACCGCACAGGCCGAGGGCACACCGCTGCGGTTCCCACCGGGCCATCCGTTCAACCCGTTGTCCGCCCTGCGCCTGTGCCTGGCCGCCGGCGCCAGCGTGCAGGCGGTGGACGTCCTGTTCGACTGGATCTGGCGCGACGGCAACGCGGCCGACAGCCCTGACGCCCTGCGCGAACCTGCTGCGCAGCTGGGTATCGAGGATGTCGCCAGCGCCATCGCCGACCCGGCGGTGAAGGAGCAGCTGCGCCGCAACACCGAGGCCGCGATCAGCGCCGGCGTGTTCGGTGTGCCGACCCTGGCGATCGACGATGAACTGTTCTGGGGCAACGATGCGCACCCGCTGATGGCTGCCGTTCTGGCCGATCCTGACCTGCTGCAGCAGCCCGAATGGCAACGGCTGGCCACCCTGCCAGTGGCGGTGCAGCGCAATCGCTGAACAGGGCGTGGCGCGTTTCCCTCGCGCGCCACGCCGGGTTTTGAGATAGATTTCACGTTTCCGAACCTACAACCGCCCTGGAGGGGGAGCCGCGGATGCGCATCGGAATCGTCGTCGACTCGGCCTGCGACCTGCCACAGGACTTCATCGCCGAGCACAACATCGTGCTGCTGCCGATCACCGTACGCATCGGCGAAGCCGTGCTCGCCGATCACCGCGATGAGCAGGCTACCCTCAGCTTCCTGCACGCGCACGTGGCCGAGCACGGCGCTGAAGCGGAGACCATCCCCTTCAGCGTCAACCAGATCCGCGACCTGTTCCTGCAGCAGCTGGTGATCGATTACGACCACGTGTTCTGCATGACCATCACCAAGACCCGCAGCCCGATCCATGACAACGCGCTGCAGGCCAGCTTCGCCATCCTCAACGACTACAAGCCGGTTCGGCAGGCGGCGGGCTACAACTCGCCATTCGCGCTGCGCGTGCTCGACACCCAGAACCTGTTCGCCGCGCAGGCGGTAACCGCGGTGGAAGCGGTACGCCTGCGCGACAGCAATGCCAGCGTGCAGCAGATCCGCGAACGGCTGGAAGAACTGGCCAGCAACGTGCACGGCTACATGGTCACCCGCGACCTGTACTACATGCGCGCGCGTGCACGGCACAAGGGCGACCGCAGCGTCGGCCTGCTCAGCGCCGCGCTGGGCAGTGCCCTGGACATCAAGCCGGTGCTGCATGGGTACCGGGGCGAGACCGGACCGGTGGCCAAGATCAAGGGTTTCGACAACGCCGTGCAGAAACTGTTTTCGGTGGTCGGCCAGCGCGTGCGTGCCGGGCTGATGACGCCGACGGTCTGCGTCAGCTACGGCGGTGAGCTGGACGAATTGCGCAGCCTTCCCGGCTACGCCCAGTTGAAGGAGGTCTGCGCCAGCCATGGCGTGACCGTGTACGAATCGGTGATGAGCCTGACCGGCATGGTCAACGTCGGCAAGGGCGCGGTCACCGTGGGCTTCGCCGATGGGCCGCATCGGTTCGAGTAAGGCCCCAGCGCGGCGCGGATCTGCACATCGATTCCACCGCGGTTGTGCCAGTCTTCCCGCACTTCAAGGAGAACTCCATGCCTGCGCAGTACCACATCAGCCTGCCCGATCCCTCCAAGGCCCGCGGCAACGACCCTGACCTGTCCTTCCATTCGCAGGGCGCCGCCGGTTTTGCCGAAGAGCTGCAGGACGCCCTGCGCAGCGGCACGCTGTTCGAGCGCTGGAAGGCCAAGCAGCCCGACCCGGATGCGGTGGAACCGCAGTGGGGCGTGACCGATCCGGATGCCACCGTGACCGGCGAACAGAAGGACCTGCGCATCAACCTTGTGGCCACCACGCGCATCGACAGCGATGTGTTCAAGCAGCGCCTGCGCCTGCTGGCCGGCAG
>NZ_JAOCFV010000024.1:0-66808 GCF_029842145.1 Stenotrophomonas sp. GD03794 | reverse complement strand
ACACCGCCCTGCCCACCACGGATTGCCTGCTGTTGCTGTTGCTGTTGTAGTTGCTGTTGTAGTTGCCCTGGCATCGGCGGGTGCCGGGTGCAACCCGGCCAGAAGCCCCCCTTACCCCCGCAACAGCACGAACGGCAGCAGCACCAGCGCCGCCGCACCCACCATCCCCAACAGCACCAGCACCACATACGCCGGCCGCCGCCGGAACAGGCTGCCGAAGGTCTCCGCCGTGCCATCGCGCAACGCCTGCTCGCGCTCGGCACGGATGCGTGGCCCGCGCTCAGCCTGGTACTCCGCCATCAGCGCCTTCGCACGCGGATGATCGGCGTCCTCGCGCAGCCACAGGCCGCCGTTGGAAATGCCCCAGGGGCTGGGTTCGGTGCGATACCAGGCGATGCCGTGCTGGTCGAGCAGCGTGCAGACATCGGCATATTCGTCGTCGCCGACATTGCGCAGATTGAGCAGGAGTTTTGCCATGCCCCCATGATACCCGGCGCCGATGCGCTACCCTTGCCGCCCTCGCCCTGCGCCCTTCCGGAGACGCCCGATGCGCCGCCTGCTGCTTCCCCTGCTGCTGTCCCTCGCCGCCGTTGGCTGCTCGACCGAACCGTCCGGCCCGCCGCCGGGTGGCACCCTGACCACCTTCGAGCGCATCGATACCGTCCCGGGTACCGGCGCCGAAGCCGTTGCCGGCAACAAGGTGACCGTGCACTACACCGGCTGGATCTACGACAACCGCACCGAAACCAAGCACGGCAAGACCTTCGACAGCTCGGTCAGCCGTGGCGAACCGTTCACCTTCGCGCTCGGCGCCGGCCAGGTCATCCGCGGCTGGGATGAGGGCGTGGCCGGCATGAAGGTCGGCGGCAAGCGCACCCTGATGATCCCGCCGGACTACGGCTACGGCGACCGCCGGGTTGGCCCGATCCCGGCCGGCTCGTCGCTGGTGTTCGATGTCGAGCTGCTCGATGTCAAACCGTAATACCGCATCGCCCCATCGGGTCGCCGTCATCGGCGGCGGCCCGGCCGGCCTGTTCGCCGCCGAGCGCCTGCGCGCCGCTGGGCTGGAGGTCGACCTGTACGAGGCCAAGGGTTCACCCGGCCGCAAGTTCCTGATCGCCGGCAAGGGCGGGCTCAACCTCACCCATTCCGATCCGCGGCCGCTGTTCGACAGCCGCTACCGCGAGCGGGCCGAAGCGGTTGGTCGCTGGCTGGATGGCTTCGACGCGCAGGCGCTGCGCGATTGGGCTGCCGGCTTTGGCGTGGAAACCTATGTCGGCAGCTCCGGCCGCGTGTTCCCGGTCGACCGCAAGGCTGCGCCGCTGCTGCGCGGCTGGGTGCGCCGGCTGAAGGAACAGGGCGTGCGCCTGCATGCCAACCACCGCTGGATCGGATGGGGCAACGACGGCGCGCTGCGCTTCGCCACCGAAGCGGGCGAGATCGATGTCCACGCCGATGCCACCGTGCTGGCCATGGGCGGCGGCAGCTGGCCGCAGCTGGGCAGTGATGGCGCCTGGGTCGCCCCCTTGCAGGCACGAGGCGTGGACATTGCGCCGCTGCAATCGGCCAACTGCGGCTTCGACATCGACTGGACGCCGTTCTTCGCCCAGCGCAATGCCGGCGCGCCGTTGAAGCCGGTGGTCGCGCACTGGCTCGACCTGGCGGGACAATCGCAGTCGCTGCAGGGCGAATGCGTGGCCAGCGAGTACGGCATCGAAGGCAGCCTGATCTACGCGTTGGCCGCAGACCTGCGCGAGACAATCAACCGCGATGGCCACGCCATGCTGTGGCTGGACCTGGTGCCGGGACGCGATGAAGCACGCCTGCTGGCCGATCTGTCGCGCCCGCGCAAGGGTCGCAGCTTCGGCGAACACCTGCGTCGCCAGGCCGGCCTGGATGCAGTGAAGGCCGCGCTGGTGTTCGAGATCCTTGGCAAGGACGCGGGCAACGACCTGCCTGCCGTGGCCGCCACGCTCAAGCGCCTGCCGTTGCGCCTGCTGCGTCCACGGCCGATGGCCGAGGTGATCAGCACGGCTGGCGGCGTGCGCCTGGATGCGCTGGATGATGGCCTGATGCTGCGGGCAGTGCCCGGCGTGTTCTGTGCCGGCGAGATGCTGGACTGGGAGGCACCTACCGGCGGCTATCTGCTGACGGCGTGCTACGCCAGCGGCCTGCGTGCTGCTGAAGGCGTGATCGGATGGCTGGCCGGGCGATGAGACCCGCATTGTAGAGTCGAGCCATGCTCGACTGCTTTTTGATTCAGGCGATAAAGCAGTCGAGCATGGCTCGACTCTACAAAAGCCGTCGAGCAAGCTCGACGCTACATCACCATGGCCTGCGCATGCTCACCGAGGCCAGCGCCACACCGCTGGGATGCGGGTAGGCTTCCTCCCGCACGGCAATGAATCCCTGCCGTTGATAGAACGGCACCGCATTGAGCGAGGCCGACAGCACTACCTCGCGCTCGTGGTCGGCCATCGCCAGCAACCGCTGCATCAGTGCCTGGCCGATCCCCCTGCCGCCGCGATCCGGATCGACAAACAGCGCATCGACTTCATTGGCGTTGGCATCGAACACGCCGAAACCGAGCAGGGCACCCTGCCCGTCCTCGGCCACCACGCATCCGCCCTGCGACAACAGCCGCGCGTACTGCGACGGTGGTGGCGAGGCCGACCACGGTGCGATGACCTCCGCCGGATAGTGGCTGCTGCAGGTCTCGCGCACGCAGCGCGTGCGCAGGGCCCACAGCGTGGCGACGTCGTCGATGGTGCCGGTCCTGAACTGCATGACATCTCCTTGTAGCGTCGAGCCATGCTCGACTGTTCTTCGTTCCGACGTCGCGATGCCTGATCGAAAGGCAGTCGAGCATGGCTCGACACTACAGAATCGCTATCGCGACTTGCTGGCGCGCAGCGCCTGGATCTTCGGCGGCGGCTGGAACGAGTCGCTGCGTGCATCGGCCCAGAACGCATGGAACACCGCATGGTCCGGCACCTTGTGCAGCAGCTCGCCCGGTTCCAGGTAGCGGTACAGCGAGGCCAGCGAACGGATCTCCACCGGCGAAACACGGCGCAGGATGTGTTCCGGCCCAAGTTCAGCCGGATCATTCAGGCCGGCGGCACACAGCAGCTCCTTCAAGGCATGCAGCGTGTGCTCGTGGTAGCTGTACACACGGGTGGCCTTGTCCGGCGCATCCAGGTGCTTCCAGCGTGCCGGATCCTGGGTGGCGATGCCGGTCGGGCACTTGTCGGTGTGGCAGCTCAGCGACTGGATGCAACCCAGCGCGAACATGAAGCCTCGGCCGGCATTGCACCAGTCGGCCCCCAGCGCGATGGTGCGCGCAATGTCGAAGGCACTGGTGATCTTGCCCGCCGCGCCGATGCGGACGCGTTCGCGCAGGTCGAGGCCAACCAGGGTGTTGTGCACCAGCAGCAGCGCTTCGTGCATCGGCACGCCGACATGGTCGACGAACTCCGCCGGTGCCGCACCCGTGCCGCCCTCGGCGCCGTCGACCACGATGAAGTCCGGCAGCAGGCCGGTTTCCTGCATCGCCTTGGCAATGCCGAACCACTCCCACGGATGGCCGATGGCCAGCTTGAAACCGACCGGCTTGCCACCGGACAGCTCGCGCAGGCGCGCAACGAACTGCAACAGCTCAACCGGCGTCGAGAACGCTGAGTGGCGTGACGGCGACACGCAGTCCACGCCCATCGGTACGCCGCGCGTCACCGAGATCTCGGCGGTCACCTTCGGTGCTGGCAGCACGCCACCGTGGCCCGGCTTGGCACCCTGCGACAGCTTGATCTCGATCATCTTGACCTGGTCGTGGGTGGCATTGGCAACGAAGCGCTCTTCGCTGAAGCCCCCATTCTCGTCACGGCAACCGAAGTAGCCCGAACCGATCTCCCACACCAGGTCACCGCCCATCTCGCGGTGATACGGCGAGATCGAGCCTTCGCCAGTGTCGTGGTAGAAGCCGCCACGGCGCGCGCCTTCGTTCAGCGCGCGGATCGCATTGGCCGACAACGAACCGAAGCTCATCGCCGAAATGTTGAACACGCTGGCCGAATAGGGCTTGGCACAGTTGGCGCCGATCAACACGCGGAAATCGTGCTTGGCGATGGACGTGGGTGCCAGCGAATGGTTGATCCATTCGTAGTCCACCGCATAGGTGCTGCGCAGGGTACCGAACGGCACCGTGTCCATCTCGTTCTTGGCCCGCTGGTAGATCAGCGCGCGCTGCTGGCGCGAGAACGGCACGTCCTCCAGGTCGCTCTGCACGAAATACTGGCGGATCTCCGGGCCGATCGACTCCAGGCCGTAGCGGAAGTGCGCCATCACCGGATAATTGCGGCGCAGCGTGCTGCGCTTCTGCAGCAGGTCCCAGGTCCCCAGCGCCACCATCGCGGCAGTCAGGCCGACGCCCCAGTACCAGGCCGGCCAGATCGTGGCCAGCCACAGGCATATCGGGAACATCAGGATGGCGAGCAGGTAGACGATATACCGGTGCATGGCTTTCCTCGGTTGCAACTGCCCCCGAGTCTACCGTGCCGCCCGCCCTCCGGGCTTACAGTCGACCGTCAACCACGTTGCGCGGCCAGGCCGATTTCACATCGTAGACCAGGCCACCTGGGGCCAGCAGGCCCCGGATTCCCGCCTCGTCCATCGCCTTGAAGCGGGCATGGGCCACCGCCAACACCACCGCGTCGTAGCTCCCCGTGACCGGCTCGGCCAGCCACTGCACACCGGCCTCCGCCAACGCCGCCGGGCCCACCCAGGGATCACTGACTTCAACCTCCGCACCGGCATCGCGCAGGCGCTGCGCAAGCTCCAGCGCGCGGCTGTTGCGCAGGTCCGGGCAATCCTCCTTGAAGGTGACGCCGAGCACCAGGATGCGTGCCTGCACCGGTGCGCGGCCACGCTCCGCCAGCATCGCCAGCACCCGCGTGGCCACGTGCTCGCCGACGCGGTTGTTGACCTGCCGCGCGGTATGGATCAGGTCCGGGTGGTAACCCACGCTCTCGGACTTGTGCAGCAGGTAATACGGATCCACGCCGATGCAGTGGCCACCCACCAGGCCTGGCCGGAACGGCAGGAAATTCCACTTGCTGCCCGCCGCGTCAAGCACGTCCTGGGTGTCGATGCCGAGCCGATCGAAGATCAGCGCCAGCTCGTTGACCAGTGCGATGTTGACATCACGCTGGATGTTCTCGACCACCTTGGCCGCTTCGGCCACGCGCATCGTCGGCGCCGGGAAGGTACCGGCGGCGATGATGCGCTGGTACAGGCCGTCGATCACCGCGGCAACCTCCGGTGTCGAACCGGAGGTGATCTTGCGGATGTCGGCCAGGCGACGCTGGCGGTCACCCGGACTGACCCGCTCGGGGCTGTAGCCGCAGTAGAAGTCTTCGTTGAAACGCAGGCCCGAGCCCTCCTCCAGCAGCGGCACGCAGACTTCTTCGGTCGTACCCGGGTACACCGTGGATTCGTAGATCACCAGGTCGCCCACGCGCAGATGGCTGGCGATCAGCCGGCTGGCAGATCGCAGCGGCTCCAGGTCGGGCTGCTCATAGGCATCGATCGGGGTCGGCACGGTGACGATGTAGACATTGCAGGCATCGAGCAGTGCCGGATCACTGCCGTACTGCAGCTGCTGTGCACTGGCCAGCTCATCGGCATCCATTTCCAGCGTGTGGTCCTGGCCACTGCGCAGCTCGGCGATGCGGCCGGCATCGATATCAAAGCCCAGCGTCGGCCAGTGCCTGCCGAAGGCCACCGCCAACGGCAGGCCGACGTAGCCCAGACCGATCACCGCAAACCGGGGGGCGACGGCCGCCGCAACCGGCGCACTCATCGGCACATCCCGTGCAACGGATGCGATCGCACATACGCTGCCATGGCTTCGGCCAACTCACTCATTCGCTGCACCACTCCGGGAAACCCACACCAGAAAGGCTACAGCCTAACGGCCACGGCGCCCTGCCGCCAAGGCAGGTCAGGAGCCCAGTGCGACCGCGGCCGGTTCCAGTTCACCGTCGGCGCCGGTCCAGGCCTGCCGCAGACGCTCGAATCCACCGCTGCCCAGCAGGAAGCCCGGCCAGGCGGCATCGATGATCTGCGCCAGCAGGTCCGCCTCGATCCGTCGCGTGCCCATGGACCAGCGCGGGAACGCACGCTGCGCGACCGGCGCGCGGCACAACACCTTCAGTTGCCCATGGCTGCGCGCGTTGAGGATGCGCGGAAACACCGAATCGATGCCATCTTCCGGACCTTCCAGATACTGCAGGAAGCGCGATCCATCGAACATCAGCACACCGGTGACGCCGGCTACACGGTTGAATGCCGTGGCATCGGCCAGCAGGCGGTCGAGATCGGTTGTCTGCAGATCGGCGCGGGCCTCACTGGCATAGGCAATCGCGTGCAGCGACATCAGATGGCTCCCCCCCTGGGAACGATGGCTGGGACTATGACATGAATAGGAACGACAGTTAAGCACGTCACCCCGCCAATGCAATCCAGCCACCGTGCGGCGGGTGGGCTACAATCGGCGCCGCGCTGCAGGCCCGGATGGCGAAACTGGTAGACGCATCGGACTTAAAATCCGCCGGGGGCAACCCCATGCCGGTTCGATTCCGGCTCCGGGCACCAAGGCTTTTACGACGATCATCGATCGCGTTCCCGCTCCGCAATTTTCTCGACGCTCCGCAATCTGCTCCAACGCATGATGCCAAGCGAGCAACAGATGGCGTCTGCGACGCAATGTCGCGGTTACCTCAAACACCTCGCCGCATCTGCTGCAGCCCTGCACTCACCCATGCCTTGCGCGCGTCCTTCGGGCGGGGCTTGGGCTCTGCCGGCGGCTTACGCGGTTCCAGCGCTTCCCTGACTCGCGCCGTGGCAGTTTCGTACAGCTCCCCGTGGTCGACTTCGGCCAGCCAGGCCTGGCAGATCTCGCCCCTTGCCTGGCCGAGATCCAGCCCAGCTACGATCTGGGGCGTCGGCACGGCGCTGTCCACGCGCACCCGGGGTGACTGCAGGCTATTCCCCGCGTAGCCTGTCCGCTTCAAGAACGGCAGACAGCGAGATAGGCTTGCCGACCAACGCTGGGTTCATGGAAGAAGCATGATTGATCAACACCCATTGGGTATCGAGCACGAGAGTGAACTGGATCGCCTGTACGACGCCATAGAGGCGGGTGAACTGGACGTGGTGCGCTCCATCGCGGACGCGCAGCCAGCTTTACTGTGGCTGGCCCACTTTGGCTATGCAGGGGACGACAGCGTGTTGCACCTGGCGGCGGCAAGCGGCCAGGAGGCGGTGTGCCAATGGCTGCTGGCCTGGGGGCTTCCGGCGGACATGAACTTCGGCGGAGATGATCACCGGACGCCGTTGATGGAAGCAGTGTCTGGCGGTCACGCCGCTGTGTGCAAGCTGCTGCTGCAGGCGGGTGCCGATCCGGATGGCACCGCGCTGATGCGCTGTCACCCGCTGTACGCCGCTGCCCTCGAAGGGCATGGGGATATCGTGGAGCTGCTGCTGCAGGCCGGTGCCGACGTCAACCGCCTGCACCGGCAGTTGAATCAGTCGGCGTTGGATGCTGCGCGCATCTGGGGCCATCCCGAGGTCGCTGCGACGTTGGAGCGACACGGGGGCAGAAGCGTGCGCGACTACCAGGGTCCCTACGTGCAGGGAGCCGGTGAATCGATCATCGTCTTCGTGCACAACACGGTCGGGCCGGTGCTCCGACCAGAATTCTCGCCGGCGTCGCGTGACCCGAGGGCATCACTGCACCTGGGCCTGATTGACGGCAGATCCGACTTCAAGCTGCTGTTCAGCACCGGACTACATGAAGCCGGTACACCGATGATCGAGCTCTTCCTCCCTCTGCAGCGCAACTGGCCACTGCCACGCACAGGGCTGGGCGACGATAGCGTGTGGCGTTTCCCGCAACTGCTGATGTCGCGCATGGTGGCACAAGTGTTCGCACACGGGCCGATCAGCGAGGGGCACCTGATTGAACGCAGCGATCCCGAGTTCACTGACCTGCCGTGGCCGGAGGGGGTCGATGCACTGCTGGCCGTGGATAGGCCCTGGAACCCGGAGGACGAGCGCGATTCGATCCCGCCGGACGAGCGCGTCAACCTGCTGGTGCTGGCCCCGGTCAAGTACACCCGCAAAGGCAGGCCCGATGCCAGCGCCCTGGCGAACCTGCTAGAACGCAAGCGCATGGCCAGCTGGCGCGTGCTGTCGTTGCGTCGTGAGGATCCACCTGACGGCGTGGCAGTCCTACCGGGCTGACCAAGCGACGCCTCGGCGCGGCGCTTGCACAAGCTTCGTCAACCTGGGCACCTTCACCGTCATTACCCGCGACAGCAGCGGCGTCCCGGCAGACATCCCCAGCTCGACCTGCTTGAGCGCGTAGGCAATCTGCTCCTCGGTAAAACGGGACTTCTTCATCGCCTGATTCCTCGTGATCCACGGGGGTCAATGCGGAGAGAAGTCTCTGCTTTACGCTGGCCCGGTTTTTTGGGGGTGGGTCACACTGCGCGACGGAACCTCAGATCGCACGCGAATAGCGCGGCTGCTCATGCGCCGCACGCAGGTACGGATCGAAGCACATCGCCAGCAACCGCAGCAGCGGCCGCCCCGGCTCGCTGGCACGCACTACACCGTCGCGGTATTCGGCCAGGCCATCTTCCTGCAGCCGCTGAACCGAACGCAGGTCTTCGGCGAAGTACTGCTCGAAATCGACGCCATGACGCTGGCCCAGCGCAGTGCCATCCACCTCGCCCTGGCACATCAGCTGCTGGATCAGTTCCGCACGCAACTGGTCGTCGGCGCTCAGCGCCACCCCACGCCACACCGGCAGCTGGCCTTGGTCCACCGCGTCCTCCCACGACGGCAGATCGCGCGGATTCTGGCTGTAGGTGGCACCGATGTGGCTGATCGCACTCACGCCCAGGCCGAGCAGATCGGTATCGGCGTGGGTGGTGTAGCCCATGAAGTTGCGATGCAACTGGCCGGCACGCTGCGCTCGCGACAGATCCTCTTCCGGCAACGCAAAGTGATCCATGCCGATGTACTGGTAGCCCGCCGCGGAGAGCTTCTCCACCGCCAGGCCCAGCAACGCCAGCTTGTCCTCCGGCGACGGCAAGCGGCGTTCGTCGATCTGCTTCTGTGCGCGGAACAGATGCGGCAGGTGCGCGTAGCCGTAGACCGCCAGGCGGTCCGGGCGCAGCGCCAGCACCAGCTCGAGGGTGCGACCGAAGCCTTCCAGGCTCTGCCCCGGCAACCCATAGATCAGGTCGACATTGACCGATCGCATGCCGCTGTCGCGGCACGCGCGCAGGATGTCCAGCGTCTGTTGCACGCCCTGCACGCGGTTGATCGATTCCTGCACCTGCGGATCGAAATCCTGCACGCCCAGGCTGGCCCGGTTGAAGCCCAGCCGCGCCAGCATGGCGACGTCGCGGGTATCGATGAAGCGCGGATCGAGCTCGATCGAGAAATCGCGTTGCGCCGAATCGCTGAAATCGAAGCGCCGGCGCAGCCCCTCCACCAGCGTGGTCATCGCCTCGGCATCAAGGAAGTTCGGCGTGCCGCCACCCAGATGCAGCTGGATGACCTCGCGGCCATCCTCGAACTGCGGTGCCAGCAGATCAGCCTCGGCCAGCACCCGCGCGACGTAGCTGTGGCCGCGGCCGCGATCGCGGCTGATCACCCGATTGCAGCCACAGTAGAAGCAGGGACTGGAACAGAACGGCACGTGCACGTACAGCGACAGCGCACGCGCCAGCTGGTTGCTGTCGGCGATCGCCTGGCGCAGCGCCGGCGCGTCGAAACCATCATGGAAATGCGGCGCGGTCGGATACGAGGTGTAACGAGGGCCCGGCCGGTCGTGCCGACGCAGCAGGTCGGGGTCGAAGGTCCAGGCCAGGCCGCCAGCGGTGGGAGAGAACGTGTCCATGCCGCCAGCATCGCGCCGGACAGCCTGCGCCGCCTTGACCCAGATCAATCCTTGGCAGGGATGCCCAGCACCGGCAGGCCGACCTGTGGCCAGCGCAGCATCTGGTAGCGCTTCCAGAAGGTGTCACCGATGCGCGCGGCCACATCGTTGGCCAGTTCCTGCATCGGCGGGTTGCTGCATTCGGCGGTGGTGATCCGGAACAGCACCAGCCAGCGGTCGAACAGGTCCTTGTCCAGCTCGATCGCCATGTGCTTGGACATTGGCGAACCCTTGAAGCGGCGGGTACCGCGCAGCATCGCCGACCAGAAGTCGACCAGCTGTGCCAGGTGTTCCGGCCAGTCATGCACGTGCGCCTCGAACACCGGCCCCAGCCGCTCTTCCTCGCGCACGCGCGCATAGAAGTCGTGGACCAGGCGGGTCACTTCCTGCTCGGTGCACAACTCGGGCGAGGCAACGGGAAGAACAGGCGGCGGTGTTGCGTTCATCAGGGTACCCAAAGCGTGCCGGCAGTGTGCCGCACGCAGGCGGCACCGCCGTTGATCCAGATCAATGTCGGCGCAGTCCGCTGCACCTAGGCTGGCACGCTTGCAGGAAGCATGCCCTGCGGAAGCTGCGCCAGCCTTGGCGGAGTATACGCGCCGCCCACTTTTCGATCCGGGACAGCATGAACAGACCCTCCCCCAGTCGCCGCCAGCGGCTGATCCAGCATTGGGGCGCCATCCTCTGGCCCAGCTTCATCGCCGCCGGCGTGGCCAGCGTGGTGTTCTTCGCCTTCGTCGACCCGTTGCGCCTTCAGGCGATCAGCTTCCCGGGCACGGCCATCAGCCGCGAGCTGGGCTATACCGCAGGCTTCTTCATGTTCTGGACGGTGACGGCGCTGTCCAGCGCGGTCACCTGGTACCTGCAACGACCGATGCCGAGCGACGACGACGACGAGCTGCCGCTGGGATGAGCACACCCTGCACAACCCCACCACGCCCCTGGCGCTGGCGCGGGGCGCTGAATGCCGCCTTGCTGGCCCTGTTCTACGCGCTGCCGTGGCTGCGCTGGGACGGACGCCAGGCGTTGCTGCTGGACATCAATGCCCGGCGCTTCGACCTGTTCGGCTGGACCCTGTGGCCCGGCGACGTCGGTGTGCTGATCGGACTGCTGGCGGTGCTTGCGGTGGGCTTTGCGCTGCTCACCCATCTTGCCGGGCGCGTCTGGTGCGGCCATGCCTGCCCGCAGACCCTGTGGCGCCGCGCCTTCGACGGGATCGCCCGCGCCGTGTCCCGCCTGCTTCCCGCCTCGCTGGCGCGCCTGGCGACGCAGCTGGCCTGGGGACTGTTGTCACTGTGGACCGGCGTCACCTTCGTCGGTCTGTTCAGCCCGATCGCCGAACTGGTGGCCGCTGCGCCGCGGGCTGGCTGGAGTGGCTGGGAAACCTTCTGGGTGCTGTTCTATGCGGCCGCCACCTGGGGCAATGCCGGTTTCCTGCGCGAGCAGGTCTGCCGTTCGTTGTGCCCGTTCGCACGCATGCAGCCGCTGCTGACCGATCCGCATACGCCACGCATGCTGTACGACGCTCGCCGCGGCGAGCCGCGAGGGCCGCGTCCCTCCGGCCTCGGCGGCGTGCTGGGACGGGGGCGTGGCCTGCTCGACCCGACCACCGCGCAGGATTACGTGTTCCGCGCCGCGCATCCGCTGCTGGCCGGACCGATGCCGACCTTCAGTGCCGATCGTCTCGGTGACTGCACGGACTGCGCCGCCTGTGTCAGCGCCTGTCCGATGCAACTGGACATCCGCCAGGGGCCGCAGGCCGATTGCCTGGCCTGCGGCGCCTGCCTGGAAGCCTGCGCAGGGCAACAGCACCGGGCCGGTTTCGGTCCGGGGCTGGTGCGCTACTGCAGTCCGCAGGCGATGGCCGGACAAGCGCGGCGCTGGTGGCGACCGCGAACCCTGGCCCTGCTGTCGATGTTGCTGGCGCTGCTTGCCTGCGGCGCCTGGCGCCTGCTCTGAATCAACGCGGCCCGCTGGCGTGCGGCGGAACCAGCTGCGCACGTCGGACGATGCCCAGCTGCTCGATGATCAGCGCCATTTCGTTGGTGACTTCGGTACGCTCGGTCCCCTGCGGGACCAGGCGGTCCAGCACCTGCTGGTAGGTATCCCAGAACGCCGGACCGCATCCGTGTTTGTGATAGCTGGCTTCCAGTTCGCGGCGTACCCGTTCAGCCAAGCCATGCATGCCGTATTCCATACGACCTCCGTTGGACTTGTTCTGCATCGTTGACGGTCTACCGACTCACTTGCGTGCTACTGAAAGACTCCCGGGCTTCACGCCCGGTTGATGCCAATTAGTCATAGATTTCACGACAGGTCAATTACATGCAGCGACTTTCGTGATCGAAATTATTAATCGTTCACGAAACTACATACGGGGCCCCGGCCGTCCCGGATGGGTCGAACCCGACATGCCCCTCGGATCCCAGGCTCCCACTTCCGGTTGAAGAGATTGATCGGCTCTCCCCGATCCATCGAATCTACCTATTTTGCTAAGTGTACTTAGCAAATAGTGCTAAGTGTGCTGTATGCGACAAAAGACGGCGCAGTTCAGATGGATTCGCTGCCCTTCGCTTCAGTCGCGGGGAACAGGTTCGGATAACGCTGATGCAGGATGTACTGCCTCAGGGCAGGAATCGGGAACTCCTTGGGCCATTGCGACACGGCAGATCGGCTTATGCCAAAGAAGCGCGCCAGTTCGGCATCGGTCTGGAATCCCAGCCGGGTACGCACCTGCCGCTTGCTCCAGAATTCGGTCACGGTCGGTCCTTCTGTTAACCAGACTGATTCTTGCGACAAGGCTTCTTCGCAATCCACGCGTTAAGCTGGCTTGCATAGATGAATACTCTCGGCCAACGACTCGCCGCCGCCATGAAGAAAGCCGGGCACCCTCGCCCGGCCGATCTGGCCCGCGCCGCGCACTCCACCACGGCAACCATCAGCAACTGGTTGAACGACCACGTCAGCCCCTCCCATGTGAAGGCCGAACAGCTGTTCCGCATCGCCGATGCGGCCAAGCTGGACGCGCGCGAGCTGCTGTACGGGATGAGCGGGCTGGGCGTAGGCGAACGGGGCAATGCCTACATCCCCAGCCAGGCCCATCTGGATGTCTGGCAGGACGCCTATGAGCTGGTCAGCCATCTGGTGGCCGAGAACGGGCTGGAGATCGACCACCGCCGCCATGCGGCGCTGGATCTGCTCGCGTTCGAACTGCTGATGGATGGCTTCAGCCGCAGCAAGGTGGCTCGCGTTCTGACGACCTCGATGACGTGAATGCACCGCCGCTGGTAGCATGGACCGCGATGGGGATGGGGCTCCCCCGATAACCGCCTGAGAAGGCTGATGGCTCCTGCCAGGACGAACCAGGTGTTCGTCGACGGCAGGTCGTGCCTGCCCTCGGCGTTCGCCACTGACCCTGCGAACCCGCATTCGAGGCACGCCATGCAAGCATTGAACAACTATTTCCTGGTCTTCGTCGGCGGCGGCATCGGCGCCTGCCTGCGCCACGCCTGCAACCTGATCGGCGCGCGGGTGGCGGTCGGCAGTCCCTGGCCCTGGTCGACCTTCCTGATCAACATCAGCGGTGCGCTGCTGATGGGCGTGGTGGTCGAGGTCTTCGCCATGCGCAATGGCGCCTCGCCGCAGCTGCGCCTGTTGCTGGCCACCGGCATCCTCGGCGGCTACACCACGTTTTCCACCTACGCGCTGGAGATCGGTCTGCTGCTGCAGCGTGGCCAGCATGGGTTGGCGGCACTGTATGCCGGTGGCTCGGTGGCGCTGGGCCTGGCCGGTCTGTTCGGTGGCATGAAGCTGGCCCGGCTGGTGCTGGGCTGAGGCTGAGGCTGAGGCTCAGGCCGCACCCGCGCGTGCCTGTCCGCGCCACTCCCGCGGCGACTGCCCGGTGTGCGCCTTGAACGCGCGCGACAGCGCCGCTTCGCTGCCATAGCCGACATCGTCGGCGATCCGCTTCAAGGGGCGCCCCTGCCGCAGCGCCTGCTGCGCCAAGCCCACCCGCCAGCCCTGCAGGTACTGGCCCGGGGTGGTGCCCATCGCCTCACGGAAGCTGGCCGCGAACACGCTGCGCGACATGCCGGCGACATCGGCCAGGTCTTCCAGCGTCCACGCCTGAGCCGGCGCTTCGTGCATCGCCACCAGCGCCAGACGCAGCCGCGGATGACCGAGCCCGGCGAACAGGCCGCCGCGCATCTCGCCCCCTTCCATCAGCTGACGCAGCACCTGGATCATCACCACCTCGAACAGCCGGTTGACCATCGCCGCACGGCCACAACGCTGCTCGAAGGCCTCTTCGAACAGCAGTTCCAGCGCCGCGTGGCCGCCATACAGATCCGCCAGCGGCAGGCAGATGAAATCCGGCAGTGCCGCGCTGATCGGATTGAGCGGGCCACCTTCGAAATGCAGGTTTGCGCAGGCCATGTCGGCGCCGTGCTGCGGGTCGGTACTGAAGCGGTGCGGCATCGGCCGCGGGTACAGCAGCAGGCTGGGCACCTCGACCTGCACAGTCTGCTGGCCGTGGCTGACCTGCAGCGGGCCGCGCCGCACCAGATGCAGCTGGCCGGCCTCATCCTCCCCCTGCAGGGTGTTGATGCCGCACAGCGCGCCGGCATGGAACACCGAGGCGGTGACCGCGAAGCGTTCGAGCAGGATGGCAAGACGGTCGACCACGGCGGGACTCCAGATCAAGCGGGTTGGGTTCAATACGTCAAATCGTATCGGAATCGCCGCCACGGTGAACAACTGAGCACGGCCCTTCCCGAGCCCTCACCCCTCCTGCATATGACGGATCACCACGAAGCCCTCCTCCGGCGCAGGTGCCACGAAGTGGCTGGTGATCTGCTCGAAGGCTTCATCACTCGCCTGGAACGGGTGTTCACCGCACGCGTTGCGGGCGCGCAGACGCGCCTTGCAGATGGCATCGGGAACATCGAGAAAATGCAGTTGATGGGCAACGCCGGCCGACTCGAACAGTTCGCGGCCCCAGGCGCGGGCGGCGGGCGTGTTGAACGGAACGTCGAGCACGACCGGAACGCCGGCCTGCAGGATCGCGCATACATGCTGCGTCAGCGCGCCGCGCAACGCGGCCGCGCGCTGCAGGTAATCGGCGATGGAATGGATCTGGTCGGGATACAGCGCGGCCAGCCAAGCGTCCTCGCTGATCAGCACGTGACGTGGCTGCGCCGCCAGCTGCTGCGACAGGGTGGATTTTCCGGCGCCGATCTTGCCGCATACCAGGTGCAGGGTCGGGGCGTCGCCGTTCGATGAAAGCGGGTGCATCTGCGTTCTCCTCGGTGGATTCCAGTACCCGGGAGAGCGCCGCATGCAACCCGCCTTCCCGGGCGGGTTGCATGGCCGTGACGACCGCGCGCTATCCCGCCTTCCCGTGGGGAATGCGGATAATCGACGCGATGGTGTGAAGGGCCATGCCATCAGCGTAGAACGCAGCACGGCCGACCGGCAATCCCCTGCGGCAGTGCAGCGCGCGCAACAATTCGCAGGCATCTATGCTCGGCGCCATTCCCGGATGGAATGACCACCATGCGCCCCTTGCTTCGTTGCGCCCTCGCCCTCGGCCTGCTGCTGCTGCTTTCGGCATCGCTGCTGGCTGCGTCACCGCCTGCACCGCGCATGCTCAGCGGTGAACTGCAGGGGGCACCCTGGCGCCTGGACGTGCCGGCTGACTGGAACGGCGACCTGGTGATGCTGGCGCACGGCTACGAGCCGGTGGGCGTGCCGCGCACTACGCCGATGACCGCCAATGACAGCACTGCAACGCTGCTGGCCGCAGGCTACGCCGTCGCGCAGAGCGCCTATGCCAGCCAGGGCTGGGCCGTGGCCGATGCGATCACCGACATGGAGCGTCTGCGCCAGCACGCGCTGGGCGAACTCAAGCGTGTGCGCCACACCTGGCTGCTCGGATTCTCGATGGGCGGTGCGGTGACACTCGCCAGCCTCGAGCGCTACCCGCAGCACTACGCCGGTGGCGTCTCGCTGTGCGGTGCCAACCTCAATGGCGAACAGATCGCCGCGGATCTGCTGACCACGCTGGTCGCCTTCGATTACTTCTTCCCCAACGCGGAAGGCCTGCCGGCCAGTGGACTGGCGTCGCATGAAGCTGCCGCGTTGCCGCAGGGAGCGCTCTATCAAGGCATCGCCGGCGCGCTGCAGCAGAACCCCCAGCATGCCGACGTGCTTGCCAAGCAACTACAGGTCGCTCCGGATGCACTTGCCGGCACGATCAGCCTGCACGCACTGGTCCTGCACGAACTGGCGACACGTAGCGGCGGCATGCCGGTGGGCAACAGGGGCGTGGTCTACCGTGGCTTCGGTGACGACACGGCGTTCAATGCCGGCGTGCAGCGTCTCGACGCCATGCCTGCGGCGCAGGCCGATGTCCGCGCGAAGCTGGCACTGAGCGGCGCGTTGAAGCGACCGCTGGTGATCCAGTTCAACAACAACGACCCCACCATCGTGCCGCATATGCAGGCGGTGTATCCGCAGCTGGCGGCACATGCCGGCGCACGGCCGTTGCCGAAGGTGCTGCCTGCGGCGGGCGAAGGGCATTGCGGTTTCTCTGAAGCCGACGTGGTCGAGGCGTTGAAGGCTGCACGGCGGTGAGCACAACGCGTGTCGCGGTGCGTCAAGGCCGCGATGGAAGGACTGCTATGGTAGCCCCGCCCATTGAAGGGCAGACAAAGGACTGACGTGATGATCAAGACGACCTTGAAGACCGTGATGCTCCTTGGCATGGCCGTGACTGGCCTGGCCTTCGCCGCAGATTCCTGCGACTTCTGCACGCTGAAATACGAGCAGTGCCTGCGCGCGACACATGGACCGTTGGGCAAGACCTCCGAACAATGCGACGCCGAGTACCGCCTGTGCCGTGAAATGGATTGCCCGTCTCCCTGACCGGCATCCGGCCGGCTCCTGCGGGAGCCGGCTCAGCGCCCACCGGTGCGTCCGGCCTCCACCTCCAGCAGGCGTGCCGGCAACTGCTGCAGCAATGCGTCCACCGCTACCCGCGTCTTCAACGGCAGGTGCGGCACCCGCGGCCACACCGCATGGATGGGATAGATCGCACTGGAGGCGGCCGGAAAAACTTCCAGCAACCGCCCCTGCTGCAGGGCATCGCGCACCAGCCAATACGGCAGCCAGGCCACGCCCAACCCTGCCACGACCGCATCGGCCACGCCCTGCAGATCGTCCATCTGCACGCGTGCATCCGGCTTCAACACCTGCGGCTCGCCCTCCACCCGCATCTTCCATTCCATCACCTGGCCGCGCCGGCTGTAAGCCACCGCCTCCAGCCCACGCAGTGCGTCCACGGTGTGCGGCAGCTCGCGCCCGGCCATGAACGCCGGCGAGGCGCAGATCGCCATACGGTGTTCGCCCAGCGGCCGCGCCACCAGATCGCTGCTGTCCGGCAATGCGCCAATGCGGATCGCCAGGTCGATGCCCTCCTCGCGCAGGTCGACCGTACGATCATTGAACTGCAGGTCCAGCGCCAGCGCCGGATGCTGCCGCGCCAGCTCAAGCAGGATCGGTGCGATGCACAGGTGGCCGAACAACACCGGCAGGGACACGCGCAGGCGACCGGCAACCTGTTTGCGCCCGCCCTCGAGCGCAGCCTCGCCTGCACGGATTTCCTCCAGCGCGCGCAGGCAATGCTGGTAGTAGAGCGCCCCCGCCTCGGTCAATTGCTGGCTGCGGGTGGTGCGCTGGAACAACTGCGTGCCCAGTCGTGCTTCCAGCCGCGCAATGCTCTTGGCCACTGCCGAACGGGTGACCTGCAGCGCATCAGCGGCCTGCGCGAAGTTGCCAGCCTGCACCGTGGCCACGAACACATCGATACCGTTGAGATCGGACAGGGCCACGATGTATCCATTCCGGAACCAATGGATGGACAAAATAGAGCCACTGGCGAAATTTTCAAAGTCTAGAGTGGACGCCCTCCCTTCCACGCAGATCGACTTCCCGCCATGAGCAAGGTGCTTGTCCTCCACTCCAGCCTCAACGGCACCGCCTCGCGCAGCGCCGGCCTGATCAATCGTTTCCTCGCCGAGCGTGCCGCACAGGGCTTCGATGACGCCGTCACCGTGCGCGACCTCACCGCACTGGACCTGCCGGTGCTGGATGAGGAGATCTTCCACGCCCTGCGCGGTGCAGAGAACCCGGGGCCGCGCGCACGACAGGCCATCGCGCTGTCCGATGCGCTGATCGGCGAGCTGATGGACAGCGACCTGCTGCTGATCGCCGCGCCGATGTACAACCTCAACGTGCCGACGCCGCTGAAGAACTGGTTCGACCTGGTGGCGCGCGCGCGCGTGACCTTCCGCTACACCGACACCTGGCCGCAGGGCCTGGTCCAGGGCGTGGAAGCGGTGGTGTTCAGCCCGCGCGGCGGCGTGCATGTCGGCCAGGGCACCGACACGATGACGCCCTACCTGCAATCGGTGCTGGGCCTGATCGGCATCACCGAGGTTGATTTCGTCTACGCCGAAGGCATGGACATCCGCCCACATGGCATCGAGCAGGGCATGGCCCGCGCGCATGCACAATTGACCGCTTTGGCGCAGCGCATGCCATTGCCGACCGCTTAGGATGCAGAGGCCGGCAACCGCCCTGCCGCCTCTTTCCCCGCGGAAGCAACAGACACGATGGCCTTCTTCGAACGACTGAGCGATACCCGCTACTTGCCGACCGAACATACCGGCGGCGCCTGGAACATCCGCGAGCAGCACATCGCACCGGCGATCGGGTTGCTGGCCCACCACCTCGAACGCGACGCCGCGGCACGCGGTCATGGCTTCCTGATCGCGCGCCTGTCCTACGACATCCTCGGCACCATCCCGATCGAAGCGATGGACGCCGAGGTAGAGGTGCTGCGCGGCGGTCGCACCATCGAACTGGTGGAGGCCACACTTCGGCACAGTGACCGTCCAGCGCTGCGTGTGCGCGCCTGGTTGATGCGCCCGAACGACACCGAGACCATCGCCGGTACGCCGATCACCGGCATTGCGCCGCCGGAATCGATGCCGGCATGGGACCCGGGCACGGTCTGGCCCGGTGGCTTCATCCAGAGCATCGAGATCCGTCGCCACGATCAGGGACCCGGCCGTGCAACCTACTGGGCGCGCGCAACGCAGTCGCTGCTGGACGGCGAACCGGTCAGCCCCTTGGCCCGTGCCGCCACGCTGTTCGACCTGTCCAACGGCATGGCAGTACGCGCCGATCCGAAGGAAGTGGCCTTCCCGAACCTGGACCTCACCGCTCACCTGTTCGGCATGCCCGAAGGCGAGTGGCTGGGTTTCGATACGTCGGTGTCGTTCGGCCGCCAGGGCATCGGCCTGACCAGCACCGTGCTGCATGATGCGCGCGGCCCGATCGGAACACTCGGCCAGGCGCTGACGGTGCGCCCGTAATCGCAACGGGCGGCGTCAGCCGCCCAGCGTGCCCATGGTGAAGGTGTAGCCGGAACTCATCAGGAATTCGCGCATGCGCATTTCCGCGCGACGCGGTGAGGCCAGGTTGGCCGGTGCATACAGCGCGTAGACCACGCCGGCGCCTTCGATGGCCTCGCGCCGCACGCCACAGTGGCGGGTCTCCGAGGCGACCACCCAACCATCCTTCAACCGGTCCGGCCCGATCGATTGGCCGTTCATCAGCCGGAACGTCAACCAGCGTACTTCCGCAGCGGATTTGCTCATCGGTGGCATTCCGGCTGCGTACTGCGGTCCATCATGTCCTTGCTCGCCATTGCAGCTCCCTAAGACTTGGAACCTGACCATAGCGCCTCCGCATGTCGCGGGTGAATGAGACTGGCCGGGCGCTCAGGTCGCCAGGCCGAACCGCTTCCACAACGCTTCGCGCCCTGGCGGGGTCAGCCGCAGTTCGCGGCGGCCTTCTACGCGCCGCAGCCAATCGTTGTTCACGAAGCTGTCCAGCATCGCCTCGCCGACCAGCCCGGCCAGATGCGGGCGCCGCTCGGTGCAGTCCAGGCATCCCCGGCAATAGCGCGCGGGCCTGGCCGTCACCGGCTGCTGCAGCACCTCGGCCAGTGGCTGGCCGAGCTCCCGCAGGAACGCCGCGCCCTCCACGCTCACCTGCCAATAGCCGTCGCGCGGCAACACGTATCCGGACTGCAGCAGGTGATCGGTGATGGCCACCGCATGCACGCCGGCCAGGTGGCGGTAGCACGAGCGGGCCTCGCGCAGCGCCGGCAGGTTGCGTGACGCCGCAGCGGTGCATGACGGCGTGCGCTCGGCCACACGCAGGATACCCTCCAGCATGTCCGCGACCTCGGTCGAGGCCAGTCGATGGTAGCGGTGACGGCCCTGTGGAACGACCACCAGCAGATCACCCTCGATCAGGCGCCGCAGGTGCGTGCTCGCCGTCTGCGGCGTCACCCCGGCCACCCGCGCCAGCTCCATCGCGGTGTACGCGCGGCCGTCCATCAGCTGCAGCAACATCGTGGCACGTGCCTGGTCGCCGACCAGGGCACCGACACTGACAAGGGAACCGGAGGTGTGGACCATGCCGGCATTGTGGCATGCAGGCGCCGGCCGACAGTTCGATGCAGACCGAAGCATTGTCGGGCCGCCTCGGCGCACAGTCACCGCCCCGCTCTTCCGAGAACCCCAGTGACGAACCCTTCGATCCAGCGTCGGCGCATCACGCCTTCGGTCCTGTACCCGGGCACGCCGGTACTGCTGATGACCACGCTCAATCCCGACGGCAGCAGCAACATCAGCCCGCTCTCTTCGTTCTGGGCGCTGGGCAACCGGGTGGTACTGGGGCTCGGCACGCAGGGCCAGGGCTATCGCAACCTGCAGCTGCGCAACGAGTGCGTGCTGAACTTTCCCTCCTCTGCCCAGGCGGCCCAGGTCGAGGCCATCGCGCGTGCGACCGGCCGCGATCCGGTTCCCGATGCCAAGCAGGCGATGGGCTACGTGCATGTGCGCGACAAGTTCGCGCTGGGCGGCCTTACCGCAGTACCGTCAGCACAGGTGGCACCCGCTACGATTGCCGAATGCCCGCTGCAGGTGGAAGTCACGGTGATGGCGATGCACGCACCCAGTGATGACGATGGCCAGCACTTCGTGATCGTCGAAGGCCGCATCCGCTGCGTGCATGCGCATGAGGCGATCACCCATGCAGGCAGCCAGCACATCAATGTCGCTCGCTGGAAACCGTTGATCTATCTGTTCCGCCACTACCTGGGTGTGGGTGAACCAATCGGGCGCAACTTCCGCGCGCAGACGCCGGCACACGACCCGGCATAGAGGCGGTGATTCAAGGTGCCGGCGATGGTGGGTGGCTGGTCACTAAAATCCAGTACGACACCATGTCCACATAGCGGCCGTCGCGCTTCACCGCGCGCGGCTCGACGCCGGATTCGGTGAATCCCAACGATTCGTACAGTCCACGCGCGGCAGCGTTGTCTGCCAGCACCGTGAGCGTGAGCGACTCGATGCCATCCGCGCGTGCCGCCGCGAATGCCGCAAGGAACAGTTGACGGGCGATGCCGTGTCCACGATGGGCTGCGCCAACATGGACGCTGTGGACCTCCGCCGTATGCCGCCGCGCCAACCGCACCGGGCGCACATAGCGCAGGAAGCCCGCCAGCATGCCGTCAACGAACGTGCCGAAGTAGCGGGTACCAGGATCGGCAAGCTGGGCGCGCATCACGTCCGCCGCGTCATCCTGCGCCTCGGCCAGCGTGGACAGGAACGCCGCGGGCGACTCGCGAAGGGCCTGCAACCGTGCTTGCCAGAGAATATCGGCGTCGTCAGCGCTGAGTTGCCGGAGAAGCATGCGACACACCTGTGAGGTTGCTGATGCACAGGTGCCCAGCCTAGCGCGGGTTCGCCTGATGCGGCGTGCATGCAAGAATGAAAATCGTCCCTTCTTCATTCACCGCCATGACTGAACTGCAGATTCCCCGCGTTGGATGCGGCGCCGTCGTCCGTGATGCCGACGGCCGCATCCTGCTGATCCAGCGCGGACGCGATCCGGAGCGCGGGCATTGGGGCCTGCCCGGCGGCAAAGTCGACTGGATGGAAACGGTAGAGGCTGCCGTGGTCCGCGAAGTCCGCGAGGAGACCGCCTTGGAAGTGCAGCTGCTGCGCCTGCTATGCGTGGCCGATCATTTCGAGCCGGCGCTTGCGCAGCACTGGGTTGCGCCGATCTACGAGGCACGGGCAACTACCTGCACCGAGGCCTCCATCCAGGAGCCGGGTGTGCAGACCGGGCTAGGCTGGTTTGCCGAGGATTCACTGCCCCAGCCGCTGACGCAGGCCACGGTGCAGGCGCTGGCCCGGCTGTAGCGAGTATCGATCCGGGCACGTGCCGGTATCCAGACAAACAAAAAGCCCTGACCGGAGTCAGGGCTTTTCAATTGGAGGCCTCAAGCGGAATCGAACCGCTGTAAACGGATTTGCAATCCGGTGCATAGCCACTCTGCCATGAGGCCAACGTACTGCGCGCCAGGAACAGGGCCCTGACAAGACAAAACCCCATGATGGGGCCTGTCGGAACATGGAGCGGGAAACGAGACTCGAACTCGCGACCTCAACCTTGGCAAGGTTGCGCTCTACCAACTGAGCTATTCCCGCGTAAGCCGCCATGGTACCGGAAATCCGGAACACACACCAGCGATTTCACCTTTCTGACTGCGCGTAAAGCCTTGTGGCCCAACGTGCCCCGCCTTGCCGTGGCGGGAGAAAAACAAGGCCCCTACCGGGGCCCTGTAGAATCTGGAGCGGGAAACGAGACTCGAACTCGCGACCTCAACCTTGGCAAGGTTGCGCTCTACCAACTGAGCTATTCCCGCAGATTCCGTTCGACCTGCGTCGAAGGAGCGCTATTGTGTCCAAATTCCTTCACGCCGTCAACAGTCTTCACATCATGCGGTCACGGGCGTCCGCACTGGGGTACGCTGCCCCGCCCGGTCCCGTTCGCCCATGCTCCTTCGCGGCACGCCCCTGTTGATCGCCCTGCTGCTGCATCTGCTGGTGGCGCTGCTGTACTGGGCACTGATTCCGCGGGGAATGAACGCGTATCGCGACTATTTCGGCTTCACCTCCCATCGCGACATCGGCCTGGGCATCGCCCAGTTCCATCTGTTCTGGATGTTCATTGGCGCCCAGCCGTTGATCGCGGTACTGCGGCCACTGTTCGCCAAGTTGCTGGTGCTGGCGATCCCGTTGGCGTTCGCGACCTGGACGCTGATGCACAACCATCCGCTGCGCCTGGTGTACTTCACCGTGGGGCCCGGCCTGCTGGCGCTGGCTGCAATCGTGGCAAGCCTGCGCTATCGGTCGCTCCACTGCGCGCTCACCACGACGGACTCCACTCATGCCTAAGCGCTACGTTCGCCTGTTCTGGCTGCTGGTCGCACTGACCTGGCTGGCGCTGATCGCCGCACTGGTCAATGCCGGCTTCACCCCGGACTACTGGCTGCTGCACCACCTGGAAGGCGCCGAGCTGCCCTACCCGACCAGCAGCGTCATCGTGTTCGCGCTGCTGGGAGCCGTCGAGCTGGTGGTGGCCGCACTGATCGTGCAGCCCTGGAAACTGAAGCGCCTGTGGCTGCGCCTGCTGATCGCGTTCGCGTTGCTGGTGGTGTGGTCGGTACCGTGGATGCTGTCGGCGATGCACCAGCCACCCGTGCACGGCACGCATCTGCTGTGGTTGCTGCTACTGGACGTGGGGCTGCTGCTGGCACTGTGCGTGGTATCGGCGGTGAGTGCAGCGAAGGCAGTGGCCAGGGCGCGGCACGGAACGCGAACCTAGACAGGAAGCACTGCCGTTACGCGCCCCCCGAAGGCTCTCACCTACAGGATTTCGTATCAATTGCATGTACGCAAACCCGGTAGCGGCGGGATGTTTATCGCCCCCCTTCGAACGGGCCCGCGTCCAATGTCTCCCCCTCGCCCCCCGCGTATGTTCTGCTGCTGTCTGATCCTGCTTTGGCTCCTGCTTGTCGCCGGATTCGTGCACGCTGGTTTCCAACCCGATCACTGGCAGATACGCCTGGGAAGAAGCACGACTCCAACCTATCCGCTGCAAGCAGTCATCGGATTCTCGTTGCTTTGTCTGGGCGAGCTCATCGTCATCGCGTCGATGCTTCGGCCCTGGTCCTTCTCCCGCCTGTGGTTGCGGCTGATGATCGTGCTGGTACCGCTGCTCGCCTGGACATTGCTATGGAGCGTGTCCGCCATCCATCAACCCCCCGTGCGTGGCCTGCACTCCCAATGGCTGCGGCTGCTCAGTGCAGGGATGTTGCTGGCGCTTGCCATCATCGCCCTCGTTCAGTACTGGCGACGCCCAGGCCGACAGCTCAACGGTTGACCGGATCTACTTCAGGAACTCCACCCGCACGTGCTGGCCGAAGCGGGCCCTGGCCTCGCCTTCGAACTCCAGCACGCACTCCACCACCTTGGCCACGCCTCGTCCGGCATCTTCAGGCAGGCGTGCCTGCGCGAACACCGGGCTGATGCGCACCACGCGTGCAGACGGCAGCGTGCCGGTGTTTTCGGCGCCATCGCTGTCCGGCACGACGGTGGCCTTCATGCCCACCTGCACGGCATCGGCGTAGGCGGCACTCAGTTCTGCACGCACCTGCAGCGGACGCGCCGGCAGAAGCGAGATGGCCGGCTTGCCGGCCTGCACGAAGGCGCCGAGCCCCGGCACTTGGCCGACCACGGTGCCGGCTTCCGGTGCACTCAGCGACATCTGCTGCAGTTTCAGCCTGGCGTGTTCCAGCTTGTGCTGGGCCATGTCGACCTGCGCACCGGCCACATCGACATCGGCGCGCACAGCGGCCAGCTGCTGCTTGGCCGCATCGGCCTGCTGGTTGGACGACACGCCTTCGCTGGCGCCGGTGGACAGGCGGGTGGCGTTGCGCTCCAGTTCGCGCAGCTGCGCCTGGCTGCCCTTCAGGCGGTCATTGGCCAGAGCGAGATCGGCAGTGGCCATCGCCACCTCCTGCTGCAGCAGGGCGCCATCCAGCGACAGCAGCAGCTGCCCCTTCTTCACCGTGGCGCCCTCCTTCACCGGTGCGGCGGTGATCGAGCCATCCACTGGCGGCGCCAGCGCGATCAGGCCACCCTCGACGTCGATGATGCCGCGCGCCACCGCGACCTTTCCGGCGGTGGCAGTGCTGGATTTACCTGCAGGTGCTTGGGCAGGCGCGTCCTTGGAACAGGCGCTGAGCAGCAGCGCCGCGGACAGTACCACGCTGAAGGGAAGCAGGTGCAACGTCTTGGTCATGGGGCGGACTCTACAGTTTCGTTCTGGCGGCGGTCATCACGGACCATGCCGTCTTCCATGGCGATCACCCGATCGGCATGCCGGATCAGGCGCGGATCGTGGCTCACGCACAGCACGGTGGCGCCATGCGCACGTGCGTAGCGGTGCAGGATGTCGATCACGCGCTGGCCATTCTCGGCGTCCAGCGCGCTGGTGGGTTCGTCGGCGAAGATCAGCGTGGGCGACTTGGCGAAGGCGCGGGCAACGGCCACACGCTGCTTCTCGCCGCCGGACAGCTGCGCCGGTCGCATGTGGCTGCGGTGGCTGAGGCCCACCTCTTCAAGTGCCTTGCGGGCCAGCGGTTCACTTTCGCGATTGCTCATGCCGCGGTAGCCCAGCGGCAGCTGCACCTGTTCCAGCGCGGTCAGTGCGGGGAACAGATTGAAACCCTGGAACACGAAGCCGACATGGTGCAGGCGGAAGCGCTCCACTTCACTGCGGGTCATGTGGCCCACGTCCTGGCCCAGCGCGTGCACGCGACCGCCATCGGGCGATGACAGGCCGGACAGCAGCGACAGCAGCGACAGCAGCGTGCTTTTGCCGCAGCCGGACGGGCCCGACACCAGCGTCAGCTCGCCGGGATAGATGTCCAGCGACAGGCCGCGCAGCACCGGCACCTGCACATCGCCGGACATGAAGCCCTTTTCCAGTGCATCGGCCTGCAGGGTCGGGGCGACGGCGCGTATGGAAGTCATCGGCCGGTCCTCAACGCAGCAGCAACGATGGATCGGAGCGGACGACACTGCGTACCGCCATGATGCTCGACAGCATGGCCATCACCGCGACCAGTGCCACGCAGCCGATGATGACCATCGGCGTCAGCTGCACCGGCACGCGCTGGGTCTGTGCGATCAACAGCACGACGGTGCTGAACGCCGCCGCCAGCAACATGCCCACGCCACCGATCAGCAATGCCTGCTCGAACACCACCCGCGCCAGCGCATAGCGTCCGGCACCGAGTGCGTTGAGCGTGGCGTACTCGCGTACCGAACCAGCCACCACCGAAGCGAACGACTGGTTGGTGATCACCGCGCCGACGAAGCAGACGATGACGGCCATGAACAGCACCGCGATGCCGGCGCCGGTATCGAACAGCCAGTATTGCTGCGAGCGGCTGGCGAACTCCGGTGCGGTCCAGAACTCGACCGGCGTGGCCTGCCCCATCGACGCGGCCAGGCGGTCGCGCACGCGGTCGGCCAGGTCTGGCGCGCGCAGGCCCGCCACGAAATAGGTACTGCCCTCGTGCGGGTCGGTGCCAGCAATGGCGCGCGCGGTATCCAGCGACGCCAGCACGTTGACGCCACCGAGGCCACGCAGGCCGGGTTGTGCGGCGACCACACGCACCGCCTTGCCGTTGATCCACGCACGGTTGTTCTGCAGGTCCACGCCCAGCGTATCCAGATCGGCGCTGTCGACGATCACCGCACCCGGCTCACGCAGCTGTGCGCGCAGGTCGGCGGGCAGGATGCGCGCGAACATCATCGCGTCGCCTTGGGTGGAGATGCCGGACAGGTACACAGACACGTTACCGGTACCCTGCACGCCGGACCGCCATTCGCCATCGACCCACTCGTAGGGCTCGACGCGGGTGACATCCGGGTCCATGCGCAGGTGGCTTTCGACATCCGCGCTGATCGCATGGCCGTAGTTGACACTCTGGGTGCCGGGGAAACCGGCCCAGATATCAGCCGACGATGCCTTCACGTAGATCGCGGCGGTACCGAAGATGCCCAGCACCAGCGCCGCCTGCACGATCAGCAGCACGCCGGCGAAACACATCGCCAGCACCACCGGCAGGAACCGGCGCCACTCATAGGCCAGGGTCTTGCGAGCCAGTGCGATCATTGCGCCTCGCCCTCAGCCTCGACCGGCAGCGGCGCGCCGCCCAGGGCGCGGTACAGCGAGGCGAACGCGAGCACGCGCGCGCCCTGCGCACCGATCAGATCGGCCTGCGAGGCCAGTGCGGCGCGCTGCGTATCGAGACCGTCGAATTCGCTGGACAGGCCCAACTGCACCTGCCGCGCCTGGCGCTTGACCTGCTGACCGGCGGCATCATCGGCCGCGCGCAGCGACTGGATGCTGCTGTCCTGGCGCGCCAAACTGCCCAGTGCACCTTCCACTTCGCTCACACCTTCCAGCACCGCCTTGCGGTAACCGAGCAGTGCAGCATCCAGCTGCTTTTCATCGGCATTGAAGCGCGCACGACGCTGGCCCCAATCCCACAGCGGGATATCGACGTACGGGCCGATCGACGGACTGGAATCGGAATTGGAGCGGGCGTTCTGGGTGAGGTTGTAGGCGTACAGGATCGAGCCGCCGAGACTGACCCGCGGATACATCGCGGCACGTGCGGAGCCCTTGCTCGCCGCGGCCTGCATCACGTCTGATTCGGCCAGCAGAATCTGCGGGCGGTGGCGCAGCAGATCGGCCGGCACCTGCTGCAGCGAGAACGCGCCCAGCTTCGGCGGCGTGCGATAGCTGCGCCAGGCCGGGTCCGGGCCATCACGGCCCAGCAGCAGGGCCAGCGCGCGGGCAGCGTTGTCCGCATTCTCGCGGGCCTGCGCCGTCGCCGCGCGGGTCGCTGCCTGGCGCGCACGCAGACGATCAAGTTCGCCGGGCTCATCCAGGCGCAGACGCTGGCGGATCAGCGCCAGTTGTTCGCCGCGATCATCCACCGCCTGCTGACGGGCCAGCAGGTCCTGCTGGGCCTGCGCCACGGTCAGGTCCAGATAGCTGCGCACCACGTCGGCAATCACCGCCACCTGTGCGGCATTGCGCAGCGCCTCGGCATTGCCGGCCGAAGCCTGCGCGCTCAGCTGCGTGCTCTCGGCGGCGCCGAACAGGCCCAGGTCCCAGATCGCTTCGATACCGGCGTGGAAGTAGGTATCGACAGCGGCAGCATCCTGCACCTGCTTGGCGCTGGCCGAGATCTCCGGCAGGAAGCGCGAGTCCGATGTGCCTGCGACGATCCGCACGGCCTGCAGGCGCAGCGTGGCCTGCTGCAGGTCGAGGTTGCCGGCGATGGCCTGATCAACCAGGCCGTCCAGCGCCGGATCGGACAACACTTTCCACCACTGTTTCGCGTCCACGGCCACGCCCTGGCCCTGCGGAACCTGGGTCCAGGCACTGGGGGTACGGTCGGGAAGGTCCGGAACCGGCACCGACATGCAGCCCGCCAGGGCCAGGCTGGCCAGCAGCGCGCCGGGGCGCAGCACTGCCTGCAGGGAGAATCCGCGCCCGGTCCTGGGCACTGCCACTGGAGTGATACGCCTGACCACCAGCCCGCCAACGTGTAGAAGGAGCATGAAGGCTACCGTGCGATTGTGGAGCGAACATGGAGAAATGGTCCGAAAAAGGTCACAACACGCGTGCGGTTCAGGCAACGCTGGCGTTGGCCTTTCGCCAGCCTTTCACCGCATGCGACGCACGGAACGCTGATGCAACATCCAGGCCATTGCGTCTTGTTGCCGTCTTCGCCGAGCCCCGCGCCTGCGGTCGTCCCCACGACCGATACGACCCGCCATTCCGATTGCGACACTGACGTCGGATTCGTCACGCCGAGCCACTGATATCACGCCCGCCATGAAGATGCCGTGGCGCGACTGTAGTGGCCCTGCCGGCCAACTTCATGACAAACGAAAAACGCCCCCTTGCGGGAGCGTTCTTCTTGAATCTGGAGCGGGAAACGAGACTCGAACTCGCGACCTCAACCTTGGCAAGGTTGCGCTCTACCAACTGAGCTATTCCCGCAGATTTCGTTCGACCTGCGTCGAAGGAGCGCTATTGTGTCGATATTGCTGCACGGCGTCAACAGGAATTTTCACGTGAAGTGAAGGGCGGCGTTCAGACGCCCCCGCCTGCTCTCTTCACGTGCGCAGGCCACGGCGGTGGAAGTAGATCTGCTCGGCGATGCGCCGCGTGGCGGCCATGTGCAGAAGTGCATTGAGCGGCCAGTCGGCCTGAAGGTGATCCATCGCCCAGCGCAGCAGGCGCTTGCCATGGAAGGCCGGGGCGACCTGCTGCGCTACCCGCTCGGCGTCCGGCCCTTGGCCACGCAGATGGCGGGCAATCGCCTCGCCGACCGCCCAACCATGCCGCCACGAGGAATGGATGCCGCCAGCCGACAGCGGCGAGACGATGCCTGCGGCGTCGCCGGTCAGGATCAGGCGTTGGCCGGTGATCTGTCCTTGCGGCCGGCCGCAAGGTACCAGTCCGGCGCGGGTGGCCGACGGGCGCGCTGATGTCGGAATGCCAACCACATCGCGCACATGCTCAAGGAAGCCATCGATATCTGGCGGCCGCACCCGGTCCGGGTCATGGCGCACTGCCAACCCGACCTGCAGGCCGGTTGGATTCTGCGCGACCCAGCCGATATAGCCCGGCGCGTAGCGCTTGCTGACGAAGCAATGCAGCGCATCACCCTGCGTCAATTGCAGGCCGGCGAACTCACGTTCGACACCGTAGAGATTGTCGCGCACCTGGCCAAGGCCAGTACGCCGGGCCACGCGCGAACGTGCACCATCGGCGCCGACCAGGTAGGCACAGCGCCCTGCCCCGTCCACCTGCCAGCCATCGCCACTGCGCTGGGCGTCGGTGAAGGACTGCTTCAGGCGAAGGTCCACGCCATTCGCGCGCAGCTCACTGGCCAGCCAGCGCATCAGGTTCGGCGTATCGGTGGTGAGGAAGTAATAGCCCGGTGCAGCCAGCAACACGCTGCGCAGGTTCGGCGCATACAGACGCACATCCGCGACGCGTTGCACCAGGTGTTCGGGCATGCGCCCCAACCAGGTCTGCTCCATCGCCTCCTTCACCACAATGCCGGTGGTGTGCAGGCGCTCGCCAGGGTCGGCCTTGCGTTCGAGTACGCAGACGCGCAGGCCGTATTGGGCAGCGGCAAGCGCGCAGGCGGCACCGGCGAAACTGGCGCCGACGATGACCACATCGTAGTCGCAGGCGGGGGATTGATGAGGCATCGCGGCGTCACCCTTGGAACGAAGGATGCAGCATCCAACCTTCATGTGGTGGGGCGATGGAGCGACGGTGAAGTGGCAATGAAGCGCGTTGGACGCAAACGAAAAACGCCCCCTTTCGGGAGCGTTTTTCTTGAATCTGGAGCGGGAAACGAGACTCGAACTCGCGACCTCAACCTTGGCAAGGTTGCGCTCTACCAACTGAGCTATTCCCGCTTGGGAGGCGAAATTCTACCCGTTCCAAGGATGGCGTCAAGCGCTTTTTTCAGGGTCTGCGAGGTGCCCGGCGCCACGTATCCACGCCATGCGCGGATAGGCGCACCGATGGGGTCAGCGCTCTTTCCTGCGGAAAAGGATCCGACCCCGGGGCTCAGTTGCCCAGCTTCTTCTGCCGCGCACGCTCGCGCGCCGCGCGCTCGTCATCGCGCAGGCTCGGCCAGGCGGCGTGCAGGTACTGCAGGCCCGACCACAGGGTCAGCACAGCGGCGATCGCCAGGGTCCAGTCGCCGATGTGGAACACCGGCCAGCCCATCCAGATGTCTTCCACCGGCACGTTCGGAGCCACCGAATACAGCAGGCACAGCAGCGCAACCATCTGCGCGGTGGTCTTGACCTTGCCGATCATCGCCACGCGCACCTTGGCGCGCTGGCCCAGCTCGGCCATCCACTCGCGCAGCGCCGACACCGCAATCTCGCGACCAACGATGACCGCCGCCCAGAACGCCATCCACGGCGTCGGGTGGCCCTGCACGATCAGGAACAGCGCCACCGCCACCATCAGCTTGTCCGCGACCGGGTCGAGGAAGGCGCCGAAGGCCGACTCCAGCTGGTAGCGGCGTGCGATCCAGCCATCGAGCCAGTCGGTGATCGCAGCCAGGCCGAAGATCGCCGCCGAAGCGAAGTTGGTCCAGGTGTAGGGCAGGTAGAACACCAGCACCAGCACCGGGATCATCACGATCCGCAACAACGTCAGCCAGGTGGGCAGGGTCAACTTCATGCTTGCGTGCTTCTCTCTCTACTCGGCCGCATCAGGCGTGGCCAACCCGTGCAGGTTAGCGTAGATACGTGCCGCGAGGGCGTCATTGATGCCTTCCACCTTGGCGATTTCCGCTTCACCGGCCGCTTTCAGGCCGACCAGGCCGCCGAAATGCTTGAGCAGGCTGGCGCGGCGACGCGGCCCAATGCCGGGGATGTCCTCCAGCTTGCTGGTCATACGTGCTTTCTGCCGGCGGCCGCGGTGGCCGGTGATGGCGAAGCGGTGCGCCTCGTCGCGCACCTGTTGGATGAACTGCAGCGCGGGATTGGCCGCACCCGGGCGCAGTTCGCGTCCATCCGGCATCACCAGGGCTTCGTGGCCGGCGCGGCGCTCCACGCCCTTGGCCACGCCCACCAGCAGCACGCCTTCCACGCCCAGGTCGGCCAGCGCGGCCTGCGCCTGCGCCAGCTGGCCGGCGCCACCATCGATCAGCAGCACGTCCGGCAGCACGCCCTGCTCTTCCACTGCACGGCGGAAGCGGCGGTCGATAGCCTGGCGCATGGCGGCGTAATCGTCGCCCGGCTCGATGCCGCTGATGTTGAAGCGGCGGTACTGCGCGCGTACCGGGCCGGCGGCGTCGAACACCACGCACGAGGCCACGGTGGCCTCGCCCAGCGTATGGCTGATGTCAAAGCATTCGACCCGCTTGACCGGCTCGGCCAGGCCCAGCATGTCGCGCAGCGCGTCGCTGCGCGCGTGCTGCGCGTTGCGGCTGTTGAGTTCGGTGGCCAGGGTCAGCTGCGCGTTGCGGCTGGCCAGTTCCACATAACCGGCGCGTTCGCCGCGCACGTTCCACTTCAGCTGCACCTTACGCTCGGCCGAGGCTGACAGCGCGGCCACCAGCAGGTCGGCATCGGGAATCTCGCGATCCAGCAGGATCTCGCGCGGCGGCTCGAATTCGATGTAGTACTGCGAGACGAACGCGGCCAGCACTTCCTCCGGGCTCTCCTCGCCATTGGTGCGCGGGAAGAACGGGCGGGTGCCGAGATTGCGGCCATCACGGAAGGCCAGCAGCAGCACGCAGGCCTGCGAGCCCTGCATGGCCACCGCCAGCACGTCCAGATCCGCAGCGCGGCCATCCACGTACTGGCGGGTCTGCATGCTGCGCAGTGAAGAAATCAGGTCACGCAGGCGCGCGGCCTGCTCGAACTCCAGCGCCTCGCTGGCGGCCTGCATCTGCTCGCCCAGCTCGCGGGTCAGCTCGTCGCTCTTGCCTTCCAGGAACAGTGCAGCGCGACGCACCGATTCGGCGTAGTCCGGCGCCGGCACCAGCTCCACGCAGGGCGCGCTGCAGCGGCCGATCTGGTACTGCAGGCACGGCCGCGAGCGGTTGCGGAACACGCTGTCCTCGCAGCTGCGCAGCTTGAACAGCTTGTGCATCAGGTTCAGCGTTTCACGCACCGCGGTGACCCCGGGATACGGCCCGAAATAGCGACCGGGAATGGCACGCGGACCACGATGCAGCGCGATGCGCGGCCAGTCCTCGCGGGTCAGCAGCACATGCGGATAGGTCTTGTCGTCGCGCAGCGAGACGTTGTAGCGCGGCGACAGCGACTTGATCAGCTGGTTTTCCAGCAGCAACGCCTCGGCTTCCGAGCGCGTCACGGTCACGTCCATGCGCGTGATCTGCGAGATCATCGACATGATCCGCGCGTTCTTCGGGCTGCCGTTGAAATAGCTGCCGACGCGGTTGCGCAGCGCGCGCGCCTTGCCCACGTACAGCAGGGTGTCGTCGGCCGCGTACATGCGGTACACGCCGGGAGCGGTGCTGAGCTGGGCCGCGAAGGCCTTGCCGTCGAAGGCCGGGGCGGGAACGTCGGTCATTCGCTGATCGGCACTTCGCTGAGCACGCCGCTGTCGGGATCGAATCGCAGGACGGCATGGGCGTCGGTCTCGGCGATCCATACCGCACCGGCCCCCACCGCCAGGCCGGCAGGGCCATGCAGGCGGCGCGGCAGCGGCTGGGTGGTCAGTTCACCGCCGCCCAGACGCAGCGTGCGCAGGCGACCGTTGCCGGTATCGGCAATCCACAACAGCGGCGCGTCCGCGCTCAATGCGATCGCCTGTGGGAACTGCAGGCTGGCCTGCGCGCGCGGACCGTCGTCACTGCCGAAGCGCCAGGGCCCCTGCCCGACCAGCGTCTGCACCAGGTCGCCACGCAGCTGCAGTGCACGCACCGAAGATCCCAGGGCATCAGCCACGTACAGCACCTGCTGCACCACGGCCAACGCGGTGGGTTGGGCGAAGGCGGCCAGATGCCCGCTGCCATCGCGCTCGTCGATGGCACCACTGCCGGCGCGCCATTGCAGGCTGCGCTGGCCCAGGTGGTAGCTCCAGATGCGGTTGTCGCCGGCCATCGCGATGTGCAGCTGGTTGTCGGCGATGGCCAGGCCGACCGGATGGTCCAGCGAGACCTGCCGCGCCTGCGCCACCGGACCCTCCACCGGCGCACCAGGGCGACCATTGCCGCACAGGGTGTCGACGATGCCGGTCAGCAGGTTGATACGGCGCACCGCGTGGTTGCCGGTGTCGGCGACGTACAGCGAATCGCGCTCCAGCACCAGCGCCTGCGGGCGGTGGAACGCCGCTTCGGCGAGGTTGCCGTCCATGAAATCGGCGGTACCCAGCCCGAACTGGCGCAGGATGCGGCCACCATGGCTGCATTCGAGGATGCGGTGATGGCCGCTGTCGGCGATGTACAGGCGTTCGGTACTGACCGCCAGGCCAAGCGGGAATCGCAGGGCCTGGCGCGGCTCCGGATGCAGCTCGGTACCACCGCGTGGCGGCGCCAGCGGTGCGCCCTCGCACAGGGCGTTCAAGGCACGCTCCAGTTCACCCGGCGCACCCTGCCCGACCAGGCGTTGCTGCTCGCGGCCCTGCGCGTCCAGCAGCACCAGCGTCGGCCAGGCGGTGACGCCGAAGCGGCGCCAGCCATCCCAGTCGGCATCGAGCAGCACCGGCATCGACAGGCCCTGGCGGCGCAGCAGCTTCAGCGCGGTACCGGCGTCGCGTTCGAAGTCGAAGCGCGGCACCTGCAGCACCAGCGGCTGCAGCTTGCCGGGGTGGCGCGACAGCCATTGGCCGAATTCGGCCAGGCGTTGCGCGCTCCAGGCGGAGGCGGCGTTGACGAACAACAGCGCCACCGGCCGACCGCGCAGTTCGGTCAGGGTGCAGGGGGTGGCATTGAGCCAGGTGGCGAACTCGGGCAGGTCCGGGACGGGCTGGACGTTCATGGCCCGATTATGCCGGAGTCGGCGTCATGCAACAGTCGTGCCACCGCACGTTTTGCAGCATCGTCGACCAGCGACCAGACCTGTTCGAAATGATCGCTGCCGCCGGTGTAGGGATCGGGAATCGCGACCTGCCCCTGCCCGCCCGACCACGGCAGGTACAGTGCCAGGCGTTCACGTTGGGCAGGTGTGGCCAAGCGCCCTGCATCGCGCAGGTTGGCTTCGTCGGCGCACAGGATCCAGTCGAAGCGGTCGAAATCCACGGCCTGCAGCTGGCGCGCACGCAGGCCGCCGATGTCCACGCCGTGCCCGGCCGCGCAGACGATCGCGCGCCGGTCCGGCGGTTCACCGACGTGCCAGTCACCGGTACCGGCCGAATCGACCTGCACCCGGCCTGCCAGCGGCGAGGCGTCCAGGCGGGCGCGCAGTGCACCTTCGGCCATCGGCGAACGGCAGATGTTGCCGAGGCAGACGACCAGCAGCTTCATCGTGCGGCCATTGCCTGCAGCAGCGTCTCCGCACGCTCCAGGTCTTCCGGGGTATCGATGCCGGGCGGGAACGGCTCCGGTGAGATCGCCACGCTGATCGGGTAACCGGCTTCCAGTACGCGCAGCTGCTCCAGCGATTCGACCTGTTCCAGCTGGCCCGGTGGCATCGCCGCGAACTGCTGCAGGAAGCCGGCGCGATAGCCGTAGATGCCGATATGGCGCAGCCAGTTGTGACCGGCCGGCAGCGTGTCGCGGCTGCGTGCGAAGCCATCGCGGTGCCAGGCGATCGGCGCGCGGCTGAAGTACATCGCCTCGTTGCGCGCGTTGCGCACCAGCTTCACCACATTCGGGTCGAACAGGGTGTGCGCGTCTTCGACGGTCGTGGCGAGGGTCGACATCGGCGCATTGCCATCGACCAACGCCTCGGCTACCGCACGGATGCCGGCCGCGGGTGCGAACGGCTCATCGCCCTGCAGGTTGACCACGACGGTGTCGTCGGCCCAGCCGGCAATGCGCGCACATTCGGCCAGGCGGTCGGTGCCGGACGCATGCGAGGCGGCGGTCATCGCTACCTTCACTTCGGCCAGCCCGGACAGTGCGTCGGCAATGCGTTGATCGTCGGTGGCGACCCAGACCTCGCCGGCACCGGCCTGCAGCGCGCGGCGCGCCACGTGCAGGACCAGCGGCTCACCGCCCAGCAGGCGCAGCGGCTTGCCCGGCAACCGCGAGGCGGCATAGCGGGCCGGGATGGCGACGACGAATTCGGTCATGGGGCGGTACTCGGCAGGCTCGTTACAACGGGAATGCGGCCGGCGGCGCATGAATGCAAGCGCCGCCGCGCCACTCAGTTCGGTCGCAGCTTGTCCAGGCGGTCGGTCAGCGCCACCCAGAACGCGGCAGGCAGTTCGGCGCGCAACGGAACGGCGTAGTGCCAGTCGTTGCCGAACGCGCGGCATTTCACCGCGTCCTTTTCGGTCATCAGCACCGGTAGTTGGCTGCCGAAGGACAGGTCCTGCGGCTGGTAGGCCTGGTGGTCGGCGAAGGCATGCGGCACCACGCCGATGCCACGCGCGCGCAGCATGTCGAAGAATCGCTGCGGATGCGCGATACCGGCCACCGCGTGCACGCGCTGGCCCTTGAAGTACGACAGCGGGCGTGCACGGCCACCGGCCAGCGGCTGCGCACTGTCGATATGCAGCGCCATCGGCCACTGGCCGAAGCCACAGGCCTGGGCCGCCGTTTCCTCATCGGCCTGGCCGAGGTTGACCACGCGGAAATCGCATTCGCTGGCGCGGCTGACCGGTTCGCGCAGCGGCCCGGCCGGAATCATCCGGCCGTTGCCGTAGCGGCGCTGGGCATCGACCACCTCGATCTCGATGTCGCGCGCCAGCCGGTAGTGCTGCAGGCCGTCGTCGCAGACGATCACATCGCAGCCGGCCTCGATCAGCGCCTTGCCAGCAGCAACGCGGTCGCGGTCCACACGCACCGGCACGCCGGTCTTCCAGGCGATCAGTACCGGTTCGTCGCCCCCCTTGGCGGTCGGCGTATCGGCCTGCACCCACAGCGGCGTGTCGGCATCTTCACGGCCATAGCCACGGCTGGCCACACCGGGTTTCCAGCCGGCCGCACGCAGGCGCTCGACCAGGGCAATGGTCAACGGCGTCTTGCCGGTGCCACCGGCGGTGATGTTGCCGACCACGATGACCGGTACCGGCAGCGTGTAGTGCTTGCGCCAGCCACGCCGATAGGCACGCCGGCGCAGCGCGGTGACGCCGGCATACAGCGGTGACAGCAGGCGCATCGCCCACGGAACCGGACTGCCGTCGTACCAGTACGGCGGGGTCTGGGTACCCTTGCCAGCCATCAGTCCTGCCTTTCGCGGAACTGCATGCTGTGCAGATGCTGGTACAGGCCGCCCATGGCGAGCAGCTCCTTGTGGGTGCCGCGCTCGACGATGCGGCCGTGGTCCATCACCAGCACCAGATCCGCGTGCTCGATGGTCGACAGACGGTGCGCGATGACCAGCGTGGTGCGCTCCGGCATCAGGCGCTGCAGCGCGTCCTGCACCAGCCGCTCGGACTCGTTGTCCAGCGCGGCGGTGGCTTCATCGAGAATCAGGATCGGCGCGTCGCGCAGGATCGCGCGCGCGATCGCCAGGCGCTGGCGCTGGCCGCCGGACAGCAGCGCGCCGTTCTCACCCACCGGCGTCTGCAGCTGCTGCGGCATGCGCGCGATGAACTCCCACGCGTTGGCCGCTTCGGCGGCTGCGCGGATCTGCTCTTCGCTCGCATCCATGCCGTAGGCGATGTTGGCGGCGATGGTGTCGTCGAACAGCATGACCTTCTGCCCGACCATCGCGACCTGGCGGCGCAGGTCGGCCAGCGGGTAGTCATCCAGCGCGACACCGTCAAGAGTGATGCGTCCGCCACTGGGTTCGTAGAAGCGCGGCACCAGCCGGATCAGGCTGGTCTTGCCGCTGCCGGAACGGCCGACGATGGCGGTGACCGTGCCGGGCCTTGCGACGAAGCTGATGTCGTCCAGGGCAATGCCACTGTCCTCGCGGTAACGCAGCATGACGTGGTCGAAGGCCAGTTCGCCCCGCACGCGCTGCACCGTGGTGCGGCCTTCGTCGCGCTCGACCCGCATGTCGAGAATACTGAACAGGCGCTCGGCGGCGGCCACGCCCCGTGAGATCGAGGTCTGCACGCTGGTCAGGCGGCGCAGCGAGGGGATGATGGCCATCATCGAGGTCATCAGGCCCATGAACTGGCCCGCATTGAGACGCCCGGCCAGCGCTTCACGGGTCGACACCCATACGATCACCGCCAACGCCAGCGCGGCCAGGAACTGGACCACGCTGGAGGCGGCAGCACGGGTGACTTCCACCTTCATGTTCAGTGACAGCATGCGGTTGGCCAGGCGCGAGTAGCGCGAGATCTCGTGCTGCTGGGTGCCATGCACCTTCACTTCCTGCTGCGCGGCCAACGACTGCTCGGCGGTCTGCGCCATCGAGCCCATGCCATCCTGGATGCCACGGCTGATGCGGCGGTAGCGCTTGCCCACGTAAGACACGATCACCCCGATCAGCGGCACCACCACCAGCATGGCCACCGTGACCTTGACGCTCATCTGCAGCATCACCGCCAGCATGGCGATGATGGTCAGGGTGTCGGCCACCACGGTCTTGAGCGCATCAGCGCTGGCCTGGGTGACCTGTTCAGTGTCGAAGTTCAGGCGGCTGACCATCACCGGCGTCGCTTCGGTATCGAAATGCGAGGACGGCAGGTGCAGGTACTTGGCCAGTACCTGCTCGCGCAGGTCACGCACCACGCTGCGACCGGTCCTGGCCAGCGCATAGTCGCTGACCCAGGTCGCGGCGCTGCGCATCAGGAACAGGCCGAGGATGGTCAGCGGCAGGATCACCGCCATGCGTGGTTCGGGATTGACGAAGCCCCGGTTGACCAGCGGCTCCATCAGCTTGGTGAAGTGGTAACCGGCCAGGGCTTCGACCACCATGGCGATCACCGCGGCCACCATGAACACCCAGTAGGCGTGGGTGTACCCCAGCAGACGTTTGTAGATCGGCCACACCGGCGCGTGATTGGAACTCATGGACGCACCTCGGGTGCTGTTGCAATGGCAATACGGCGGAAACCGAGCTGACCCAGCGCATCCTGCGCGGTCACCACGGCCTGGTAGGGAGTGCGCGCGTCGGCACGCAGCAGAACGGTCTGTTCACGATCGCTGCCGGCCACGGCGGCGATGGTCTGCTTGACCGACTCAACGTCGCTGCGCAGCACTTCCTGGTCATTGATGAAGTAGCGGCCTTCGGCGTTGATCAGCACGCTGAGCGAACGCGGTGGTTCATTGGTCTGCTGCTGGCTGGCGGTCGGCAGCTGCACCTGCAGCGTCGAGCGCGCATCGAAGGTGGTGGTGACCACGAAGAAGATGATCAGCACCAGGATGACATCGATCAGCGGAACCAGATCGATATGCGGCTCATCCTGGGATCGGTCGTTGCCGATACGCATCGATCAGGCCTTCGCCGTAGCGGCGCTGGCCGAACGCGCGGACGGCGCCGGGTTCATCACACCGGGTCGGCCATCGAGCGTATCCAGCAGTGCGCTGGCTTCCTGCTCCATCTCCACCACGTAGCCATGGATGCGGCCCTTGAAGTAGCGATGGAACATCAGCGCCGGGATCGCCACGATCATGCCGGTAGCGGTGCACACCAGCGCCTTGCCGATGCCGCCGGCCAGCTGGTTCACATCGCCCACGCCATGGTCGAGGATGCCCAGGAACATCTGGATCATGCCGATCACGGTACCCAGCAGGCCCAGCAGCGGGCCGGCCGAGGCGATGGTGCCCAGCGCGTTGAGGAAACGCTCCATGCGGTGCACCAGGTGACGGCCGGTGTCTTCGATGCGCTCGCGGATCTGGTCGCGCGGGCGATTGCGCGCTTCCAGCGCGGCGGCCAGCAGCGCGCCCAGTGGCGAGTTCGCCCGCAGGGTCTGCAGGTGGGCGGGGTCGAGCTTGCCGCGTGCGGCCCAGTTGCGCACTTCCTGGCCGAGGCCGGGCGGCAGCACTTCAGTCCGCCGCAGGGACCAGAAACGCTCCAGGATGATCGCCAAAGCCAGTACGCCCAACAGCAGCAGCGGCACCATCGGCCAGCCACCGGCCTTGACCAGTTCCCACACGTTTCAACCCTCCGGCCCAACGGCCGCTTGTTCGATCGGCGATAGGATAGCAGCCGACCGCGCCCGCCCAGCGGCATCCCACCACCGGGATGCGTGGATACGCTGTTCACGCAGCTGCAGCCCTTGTGCGCCAAGCCATATGCGGATCGCCCCGGAATCAGCCGTGGCCAGCACTTCCGCCCCTTGCGCCTGCCAGCGCTGGACCACGTCCTGGCGTGGATGGCCGAAGCGGTTGCGGTGCCCGGCCGAGACCACCGCCAGCCGTGGCGCCACGGCGGCCACCCACGGCGCGCTGGAGCTGCCGCCACTGCCATGGTGCGGCACCAGCACCACATCCGCCTTCAGCGCTGCCGGAGACGCCTGCAGCAGCGCCTGCTCGGCCGGGCGGCCGATATCACCAGGCAGCAGGACCACGCCGTGACGGCTGGCGACGCGCAGCACGCAACTGTCCTCGTTCTCGGCCTGGCGGCTGCCCGGTGCCGGGTGCAGGACCTGGAATTCAACGCCGTCCCACTGCCACTGCATCCCTTGCTGGCAAGGCGCAGCGCCGGCGATGGTGCTGCCCGGTGGCGCCAGCAGCTGCAGCCCGGGCAGCTGACTTCTCAGGCTCGGCAGGCTGCCCGTGTGGTCCAGGTGGTCATGGCTGAGCATCGCCTGCTGGGGCGGCCCCTGCCCAAGCGCGCGCAGGGCCGGGACCAGGATCCGCTCATTGCCATCCCCACCGGCCGGCGGCCCCACGTCGTACCAGAGTGCATGCCGCGCCGTGCGCAACAACACCGCGGTGCCCTGGCCGACATCGTGCACCAGCAGCTCCAGTTCGCCTTCAGCCGGTGCATGCCGGGCGGGCCACAGCAGCGGCAGGCACAGCAGCAGGCCTGCCAGGCCACCGCCAGCGCCGCGTGGCAGCAGCCACCAGAACACCCCCGCCAATGCCGCCGGCACCGCCCAGCGCGGTGCCTCGGCCAGCCACCACATCGCCTGCGGGTGCAGCGCCAACGGCTGCAGGGCCTGCCAGCTGAGCTCGAACAGCCAGGCGGCGGCGCGCCATGCCCAGCGCCCGGCGCCATCATGCAACGCGTGCAGGCCGGTACCCAGCAGCGACAACGGCACCACCAGCAGGGTCCACCACGGAATGATCGGCAGATTGACCAGCGGCCCCAACCGCGCGGTGCCGCCGAACAGGGCCACGCACAGCGGCAACAGGCCGAGGCTGGCCACGCCCTGCGCGGCCAGAAAGCCGCGCAGGCCCCCACCGACGCCGCCCGGCCCGGTTCGTGGAAGGCACCACAGCAGCCACAGCACTCCCCCGAAACTGAGCCAGAAGCCGGCCGACAGCACCGACAGCGGCGCCGGCAGCAGCATCACCATCGCGGCCAGGGCCAGTCCCTGCCCCGCACCCACCGGGCGACGCCCGGCACGGGCCAGTGCCACCAGCCCGATCATCAGCGCCGCACGCACTGTTGGAAGCGCGCCGCCGGCCGCCACGGCATAGACGGCTGCGGCCAGCGCCGCACCCCATGCCGCCGCCTGCGGCCGAGGCCAGAACCGCCCCAGCACCGGGCACAGCCACCACGACACGCGGCACAGCAGTACACCGAAGCCAGCCACCACGCCCACGTGGAAACCGGAGATGGCGACCAGATGGGTCAGGCCCAGAGCGCGCAGGTGTTCCCAGTCGATATCGGACAAGCCGCGGGTATCGCCCAGTGCCAGCGCCTGTACGAAGCGAGCGGCAGGATGGGCCACCTGGGTGGCGATGGCGTCACTGCTGCGCTCGCGCCAGGCCGGCAGGCCCTGCGCGGGGCGCAGCTCACGCGCACTCGCCGGATCGCGTACCACGCCATTGCCTGAGAGACCCCGCAGCAAGGCATGGCGCTCGCCATCGAAACCGCCCGGATTGATCCTCGAGCGCGGTGCCTGCACGCGCAACGACAGGTCCCAATATGCCCCCGCACGAACGGCATGCCGCCCAGCTTCGCCAGCGCGTGGCGACGGGCCGCGCCACGGGTCGTTCCAGGTGACCTGCAGGCGCCTGCCACGCAGCGATGGCAGCGCCGCAGCCTCGTCAACGTGCAACACGAAACGCGTGTAGCCGGGGCCGTTCCGTGGAAGGTCGGCCACTCTTCCCTGGACCCGCACCTCCTGCGGCGGCGCACCGGGTGGAAGCGGATTGTGCAGGGCCCAATGGCCGTGCAGCGTCGCCCACGCCAGCCCAAACAGGGCGGCGGCCCACCCTCGGCCACGCCAGCGCCACAGCCAGCCCGCGACGCCGGCAACGGCCATCGGCGCGCATAGCCAGAGTGGCAGCAGCATCGGCATCTGCACGCAGGCCAATGCACCCAGTACCAGCCCGGCGGCACAACCGGCGCCGGACAGTGGTGAGGCAGCGCGTTCGGAAATCACCCGTACAGCCTGCCGTCGCGCGCATCAGGCTGCCTATCGGGAATTCCCCTGCGCGGATGTCAGCGCCGGACGCTACCGCGATGGAAGTTGACCCGGAAGCTGGCACCACCGCCAGCCGCCTCACCGACACTGACCGAACCGCCGTGATGCTGCACGATTTCCTTCACCAGATGCAGGCCCAGGCCACTGCCGCTACCCGCTGCGCGCAGACGATGGAAGGGCTCGAAGATGGCCTCGCGGTCTCCAACCGGAATACCGGCGCCCTGATCGCTGACCTCCAGCAGGCCACGGGCGTCCAGGCGCACGCAGATGGTGCCGCGCCCGCCGCCATGGACGATGGCGTTGTGCACCAGGTTGGCGATGACCCGCCCCAGCGCCAGGCTGTCGCCGTGGATCCACACCGGGGCCTCCGGGGCATCCACTTCGAAGCCATAGCCGGCACCGACCACCAGGGGGGCAAGATCGGCAGCCGCCTCACGCACCAGCAGCGCCAGGTCCAGCCGCTGCAACGCGCCGACATTGCGATCAAGCCGCTGCAGATCCAGCAGGTGCTCGGCCACGTTGCCGAGGCGTGCGACGTCGGTCAGCAGCTGCGACTTGAGCTCGCCCTGCGGCAACTGCGACAGGCGCGCCTGCACCACCGCGATCGGTACCCGCAGCTCATGCGCGGCGTCGGCAAGGAACTTGTCACGCGCCGCATAGCCCTGCTGCACCTTGTCGATGGCATCGTTGAAGGCTTCCACCAGCTGCGCGACCTCGGTCGACACCAGCTGCGCGTCCAGCCGCGCGCCGGGCTGGCCGATGTCCAGCTCCTTGGCCTGCTGGGCGGACCGGCGCACGCCACGCATCGCACGGTGGATCACCGTCGGCATCACCAGCAGCGTGACCACGATCAACGGCAGGAAGAACCACAGGCCGATCAGGCGCAGCACCATCAGCGCGCCATCCAGCAGCCCGCCCTTCGGCGCCCCCCCGACCATCACCGTGATGCGGCGGCCGTCCTCGTTGCGGATCATCACCCGCGCCACGTCGAGGTACGGCGGCACCAGTGAGCCGAGTTCGGTGGCCCCCAGCGTCGGCAGCCTCGCCAGCAGCGGCGCGTGGATTGCCGGAATGGTGCCGCGTTCCAGCCACATGCCCTTGTCATCGACCGCCGCGAACCAGAGGTTGCCACCCGCGCCCGCGTCCAGCTTGTGCCAGCGAGCTTCATCCAGCACCAGCCGCCCGCCCTCACTGTGCACGGCCTTGGCCACCGCCTCGGCCATGAACATGTCCATGCCCCAGGAATCCTTGTCACCCCAGGTCAGGATCAGCGCGACCACCGCGAACAGCACGGTGAACGCCTGGGCCAGGAACAATCGCCAGGCCAGCCCAAGCGTGATGGAGCGGATCGGACGTGTCGGACGCGCCATCTCAGGCCTCCGCCAGCAGGTAGCCGACGCCACGGATCACATGGATCTCCACACCGGCGCCGGCCTGCTGCAGCGCCTTGCGCAGCTTGGAAATGTGCGCATCGAGCGCATTTGACTGGATCTCATCATCAAAACCGTACACCGCCGCCTCCAGTGCGCTGCGGGTGACCGTGCGTCCCTGGCGCATCGCCAGCGCCTGCAGCACCAGCACCTGGCGTCGGGGCAGCGCCAGCGGCTGGCCTTCCACCTGCGCCTGCAGCGATTCGAAGTCGAATTCCAGCCGTCCCAGATGCAGGCTCGGCGTTACCATCGCCGAGGGCCGCCGCGAGACAGCACGGATCCGCGCCATCAGCTCCTCGATCGCCACCGGCTTCACCAGGTAGTCGTCGGCACCGACATCCAGGCCCTCGACCTTGTCTGACAACCTGCCCTTGGCGGTCAGCATGATCACCGCCAGGTTCGGGCGCAGCGCCCGCGCAGTGGCAACGAAACCGGCGCCGTCGCCATCGGGCAGCTGCCGGTCGAGCAGCATCAACTGGTGCACCGGTTCGCGCAGTGCGATGGCCGCCTCCGCCAGGCTGCTGACCACATCGGCCACCACGCCCTGCCGCTCCAGCCCCGATTGCAGGGCACGGGACAGATCAGGATCGTCTTCGACCAGGAGGATGCGCATCAGAGGCTCGGCTACCGGAAACGGTGCCGATCATAGTGCCTGGCGCCGGGTTTGGGCGCCTTCGCGTGCGGATTGTCCAGGCGCAATGTTCTGACAATGTTGTACCCGCACCATGCACAGCCATCCCCCGCAAAGTGGCTGATCAATGCCGTCGCTGTCCCCGACCCTGCTGCGCCCGTTGCTGTTCTCCGCTGCCATCGGCCTGCCGTTGATCACCCACGCCGCCGACCGCAACCCGGGTGTGCAGGCCGGTATCAGTGCCGGCGCGACCTCGGGTGCGTATGCCCACTACGACGTCAAGCCGCTGGTCGTCCCCTCCATTGCCTGGCAGGGCGAGCGCTTCTTCGCCAGCCCGGGCTCGCTGGGCATGTACCTGTACAAGCGCGAGGGCCTGCGCCTGTCGGCGGCAGTCACGCCCTACACGCTGCGCTTCAAGACCGACGACGTGAACGATCCTCAGCTGCGTCGCCTGCACAGCCGGCAGATGTCGGCCATGGCCGGCATCAACGGTGAGTACAGCGCCGACTGGGGCATCGTCGAGGCCAGCGTGATGCGCGAGGTCACCGGGCACGGAGGTGGCATGGAGTCGCGCCTGCACTACAGCTATCCGATCCAGGCCGGTCGCTTCACCTGGGTGCCCAAGGTCGGCGTGGTGCACTCCAGTGCGCGCCTGCTCGACTACTACTACGGCATCACCGACGAAGAAGCGCTGCGCTCGGGACTTGCCGCCTACAACCCGGGCAGCGCGACATCACCGAGCCTGCAGATCGCAGTCAGCACGCCCTTGGGCACCAAGTGGCGCGCGACCGGTGTGGTCGCCAACCAGTGGTTCGGCGATGCAGTAAAGGACAGCCCGATGGCCCGTCGCGGTACGCAGACGTCGGCCTTCGTTTCCCTGATGCGCTCGTTCTGATCGAGCGCCCGCAACGGACAAGGACCCCCCATGGCCTCCGTCTCCCCTGCTGCTGAAGCGCACGCGATCCTGCGTGCCCCCGACCTGGACAGCGCCGAGCGCGTCTACCTGGGGCTGCTGCCCGATCTGGAGCACGTGAATGCACTGGCCCGCCGCGCCCTCGGGCTTTCGCGCGTCGCCGACGCGGCACGCGGCTACGCGCTGTCGATGACCCTGGTCGGGCTGCGCCTGCAGGAACTGGAAATGGGCGAGGCGAGCGCGAAGGAACATCGCCAGGCCACCCTGCGCAGCCTGCGCCAGGCCTTCAGCGCCTGAGCGCAGGCCAGCAACGCGGCCAGTGCTGCGCGGCAGCGGAAAGACTCAGCGGAACGTGGTCCACGCCAGCACTGCCGCCAGCAGGGCCACCCAGATCACCGCCTTGAAGGTACCCTCCAGCATGTTGCCGCCGAACAGCAGTTCGATGATGGGATTGGGCCGGGAAACCGGAACGTGATCACTCATGCGGCAGCTCCTTGCAGTGACGGCGCGATTGCGCGGTAGACCGGAGTCTACGCCTGCACGGCCCGGATTCATCGCCCCCCGGCCGTCTTTGGCGGTTCAATTCCGGCCTTCGTCGCAGGCCGGCTGCAGCACCCCACATGTCATGCCAGCCTGCGTGCACTTTCCCGCTGGAGCACCGTGCCATGCCGATGCTTGCCCTGATACTGCTGCTCTCCAGCCTGTTCGGCGCTGGCAACGGGCCCACTGAAGAGGCCCTTCGCAGCCAGATCCTGCGTGCCGAAACCCAGCAGCCGGACGTCGTACGACAGGATTGCAGTTCACCCTCCCTGCTGCTTTACCGGCTGCGCCAGGACCGGGTCCTGAGGCTGGCCAAGCAGCCCCTGCAACACGAACCCGGCGTTGCCCAGCCCACGCGTGGTGCGACGGTTCGCGTCGCCCAGCTCTGGGAGCGCGTGGACGGTCACTGGAAGCTGCAGCGGATGATCAGCGTCGAAGACCTGGTCGTGCAGCGCTGACCATGTGGAACCGTGATCGATGCCTGAAACGAGAAAAGCCGGCCCAGGGCCGGCTTCCGTCGTGATCCACCGCTGCACCGGCAATGCCGGGAGCCAGGTGGTGGGCGGTACAGGGTTCGAACCTGTGACCCCTACCATGTCAAGGTAGTGCTCTACCGCTGAGCTAACCGCCCATCTTGTTCTTGCCGCCCGAAAGCTGGCCTTGCTACGTAAAAACCCGGCGCCAGGGCCGGGCTTTGCAGTTCACGACAGCCCCCTTCCAGGGACTTCGTGGTGGGCGGTACAGGGTTCGAACCTGTGACCCCTACCATGTCAAGGTAGTGCTCTACCGCTGAGCTAACCGCCCGATTTTGCTTCTGAACGTCCGCGATTGCGTCGGTGCAGGCCGCGTATATTACGGATGCCGGCCGTGAAGCGCAACACTTTTGTGAAGAAGATGCTGCACTGCCGCGTTCAGCCCAGACTCGCTTCCTTCAGCTGCCGGATCTGGTCACGCACGCGGGCCGCATCCTCGAATTCCAGGTCCTTGGCGTGCTGGTACATCTGCTGCTCCAGCGCCTTGAGACGGGACGCCAGCTGGGCCGGGCTGAGGGATCGATAGTCACTCCCCTCCTCGGCAACGCCGGGCCTGCCCTTGCCCTTGCCCTTCTTTGCTTCCTTCTCGGCCGCATCGGAGCGCGCGCCTTCCAGCACGTCGGTGATCGGACGCGCCACCGAGCGCGGCACGATGCCGTGCTGCTCGTTGTACTCGACCTGCTTGGCGCGACGACGGTCGGTCTCGTCGATCGCCGCCTGCATTGAACGGGTGATCTTGTCCGCATACAGGATCGCCTTGCCACGCACGTTGCGGGCGGCACGACCGATGGTCTGGATCAGCGAACCGGTCGAGCGCAGGAAGCCCTCCTTGTCGGCATCCAGGATCGCCACCAGTGACACTTCGGGCATGTCCAGGCCCTCGCGCAGCAGGTTGATGCCCACCAGCACATCGAACTTGCCCAGGCGAAGGTCGCGGATGATCTCCACGCGCTCGACCGTGTCGACGTCCGAGTGCAGGTAGCGCACGCGGATGCCGTGTTCGGTCAGGTATTCGGTGAGGTTCTCGGCCATGCGCTTGGTCAGCGTCGTGACCAGCACACGGTCACCGGCCTTGATGCGCGCGTTGGCTTCGCTCATCAGGTCGTCAACCTGGGTGCCCACCGGGCGGATCTCCACCACCGGGTCGATCAGGCCGGTGGGACGCACGACCAGCTCGGTGATCTCGTCACCGGCCTCGCGGTACTCATAGGGGCCTGGCGTGGCCGACACATAGATGCTGCGCGGGCAGCGCTCTTCCCACTCCTCGAAGCGCAGCGGCCGGTTGTCCAGCGCCGAGGGCAGCCGGAACCCGAACTCGACCAGCGTCTCCTTGCGCGAACGGTCGCCCTTGAACATGGCACCGATCTGCGGAATGGTCACGTGCGATTCGTCGATCACCAGCAGCGCGTCGGCTGGCAGGTAATCGAACAATGTCGGCGGCGGTTCGCCGGCGTTCTTGCCGGTCAGGTGCCGGGAGTAGTTCTCGATGCCGTTGCAGTAGCCGACCTCGGCCATCATTTCCAGATCGAACTGGGTGCGCTGCGCCAGGCGCTGCGCCTCCACCAGCTTGTTCTGCGCGTACAGCTGCTCCAGGCGCTCCTTCAGCTCGACCTTGATCGTCTCGATCGCCGCCAGCACACGCTCGCGCGTGGTGGCGTAATGGGTCTTCGGGTAGACCGTGAAGCGCTGCATGTTGCGCAGCGTCTCGCCGGTGAGCGGGTCGAACAGGGTGATCTTCTCGACCTCGCCATCAAACAGCTCCAGGCGCAACGCCTCGCTGTCCGACTCGGCCGGGAACACGTCGATCACTTCGCCGCGCACGCGGAACGTACCGCGCTGCAGTTCGTACTCGTTGCGCGTGTACTGCAGCTGGGTCAGATGGTTGATCAGGTCGCGCTGGTCGATGCGTTCGCCCTTGGACAGGATCAGGCGCAGCGACAGATAGTCTTCCGGCGCACCCAGGCCATAGATCGCCGACACCGTTGCCACCACGATCGCGTCCGGGCGCGACAGCAGGGTCTTGGTCGCAGCCAACCGCATCTGCTCGATGTGCTCGTTGATCGAACTGTCCTTCTCGATGAAAGTGTCCGACGACGGCACGTAGGCTTCCGGCTGGTAGTAATCGTAGTAGCTGACGAAATACTCCACCGCGTTGTGCGGGAAGAACGCCTTGAACTCGCCATACAGCTGCGCCGCCAGCGTCTTGTTCGGCGCCATGATCAGCGTCGGCTTCTGCACGTTCTGGATGACGTTGGCGATGGTGTAGGTCTTGCCCGAGCCGGTCACGCCCAGCAGCGTCTGCTTGGCGATGCCCGCTTCGAAGTTGCTGGTCAGCTTCGCGATGGCATCAGGCTGGTCGCCCGCCGGCGAGTACGGCGAGACGAGTTCAAAACGGTCGCTCATGGTGGTGCCAGTTCCCGGGAGTGGTAAGTATACGAGGCATGGAGTGACGGCCCGCTGAGGGGTTTCCGGACCCGCCAGGCCATGGACGGCCGATGCACGGATTCCACGCGCAAGCGCAGCGTTGGGGACCATCCCTGGAACCGTGCTGCCATGCCTCCCATCCGCCGCCTGCAGCAATGCGGTCTCAGCCTCATCGAGCTTGTCGCAGCCCTGGCTGCACTGGCGATCCTGTGCTCGCTGGCACTGCCCCCCTTGGCACGGCAACTCGACCATTGGCACGCCGACATGGTCCGCATGCGCCTGGTATCGGTGTTCAACAGCGCCCGCGCCACCGCCCTTACCCACCGCCGCGCAGTAACCGTCTGTCCCAGCCAGGACGGCATCGAGTGCAGCGACGACTGGGTCCGCGGCTGGCTGATTGAAACCGAGCCCGCGGCGTTCCCCGCAGACGTCGCTGTCCGGCGTCAATTCCAGCCAGGCACGCAGGCTTCGGGGGTACGCGCCGGCATCAGCAGCGGACGCCGCCGGCTACGATTCCAGGCCGATGGCCGCAGCGCAGGCAGCACGCTGACCGTCCAGATCTGCGCAGGCTCCCGCCTGCACGGTACGGTGGTGGTGAACAATATCGGCCGAACCCGCTCCACACGACAGAAGGTGCCCGCTCCCTGCCCACTCTGAGTTGGCAGGCCGCTTGACGCAGAAAAGCAGAAGCCGCGATTTCTCGCGGCTTCTGCAGGATCTGGCGCCCGAAGTTGGACTCGAACCAACGACCCCCTGATTAACAGTCAAGTGCTCTAACCGGCTGAGCTATTCGGGCGGGGAGGCGCATTCTAGATGCTCATTCCAGATCATGCAAGCCTTTGCCGGATCTCCCTACCAGCAGGTCTGGCTGGAGGTGTTCGCCGGCGTCTTCACGCCGGCCTGGTTGATGCTCAACGTCCCGCAGCTGTCCTTGGCCTGCCCGCCCTGGGGCACCGCGGTGATGGTGAACGTCGATGCCGTCGGCACAATGCTCACTTCATACCAGATGGACGACCCGCCCTCACGAGGCGAGTTGATCTTGGTCGAGCTCGTCTCACTGAAGGTGAACGAGGCGTAGCTGTTGTTCTGCGTGTGATGCCGCTCGGCGCGCTGTGCGTACTCGACCATTTCCGCCTTGACCGCGGCCCGATGCGACTTGCGAACGTGTTCGGAATAGCTGGGATAGGCGATGGCAGCCAGGACCGCGATGACCGCAACCACGGCCATCAACTCGATCAGCGTGAAGCCCTGCTGGATGGATCGCCTTGCGGGACGCGAAACGAAACGCTTGCTCACTGGATCTGTCTCCACGATTGGCGACCACACGGATAGGGAATGTAGACAGACTGGTCGCCATTCTTCAGGAACGACACGCATGCGGGCTGCGGTGGTGTTGGCGGTCCACCACCCGGCTCGAGTTCTGGTGGCGTATCTCTTGGCAGAGCGCCTGGTTTGACATCGCGTACCGGTCCGCCGCTGGTGCTGGTCGTCACCGTTTTCAGTGCGGCGACACCATCACCGATCGCGGTGCCGTCGGGCGAGCCGATCCGGGCGCGCCCGAAGGCCCCACCGCCGTTCAACGCTTCCAGACCGAACAGCCAGTTGGTTCCCGACGAAGAACAACCAGAACCACCGGGTGTCGGCAGATAGGTCGGCATGAACACTACGCCATCGGACAATGAGGGATTGCCTACAAAGCGCTCACCTGCGGGCAAGTCCACATACCAGCCCAGACTGCCATTGGGCGGCGTACTACGAACAAGCGTGCGCTGGTCACCATTGGTCACCACCTGACCCCCGGTCAGGCTGGCGCTGGTCAACGTCGCCGATACCGCACCGTTGGCCAGATCATTGACCGCATAGAGGCTCTGCACCGACGTATCGGCCTGGTCACCGATGAAGGAGAAGCTGCCACTGCCGAAGAACAGCATGACACCGCCATTCGGGCCGCTACCAGCCGTGATGCCACCGGTGATCGGCTGCCGCAGGGTGCGGTTGTTGTCGGTGTAGGTGCGGGTGGTGAACACAGGCGTGCCTACCGTCGTCGCACTGCTGCGCAGATCGAACTTCCACACGGCCCCCTTCTGGTCGGTGCCGTACACCGTGTCCGTATAGCCATCGCGACGGCGCTGGTCCTGCTTGTCGCCACCCCAGCGGTCGATGGCCACGATACTGCCCAGGCCATTGTTGCCGTCAGGCGCGCCCGACGTCTCAACCGCCTCGATCATGGTCACGTTCGGCGTTCCCGTACCAATATCGACCACGAACAGCACGGCCTTCTGGCTGCGGCTGTTGTAGCCATTGCCGAAGATCGCCTTCCAGGTCGGTACACCGTTGGCACCCAGTACCGGCACGATCACTGGCTTGCCCAGCACGTGCCCGATGTTGTTGCGCACGTTGGCCGGCAGGCTGTTGTCCAGGTCGCTGATTTCCCACAGCCTGCTGGCCGTGCTGAAGGTGTTGCCCGCAGTAACGTCCAACGCGAAAACACTGCGTCCGCCTGCACCCGAGGCGCCTACCAGCGTGGTGTGCCAGTTGCCGCCGTAGAAGGTGTCGCCTACGCTGATCTGGCCATCAACATAATAGCGGTGATCGAACTTCTGGTCGTTGAGATCGGCAGCGTTGTAGGGGAACAACAGGTTGCCCATGTGCCCCAGCGCGGTTGCCGGGATGTAACCGAAGCTCTCGGCGCCGCCATTGCCGGTAACCACACCCTTCGCGTTCATGCCGCCATCGAAGCCATGCAGCATGCCGTCATTGGCCCCGACATAGACCATGTAGCGTGCGCGCTCGGCCTTGCTGGTCAGGTAGGCGCCGTAGGTGGTGCCCAGGTTTCCCGGCAGGCGCCGATAGCCGTAGTCGTCCGAGGGCGCGCTGACAACAGGGCTGGATGTGACGATATCGCCCAGGCGGGTGGTTCGATCACGCAGCTTGCCACCACTGCGCTTCTCTCCGGCAGTGTCTCCCAGCAGATACTTCACGGCAGAGTCCGCCGTTGCACCCAGTTTCTCCAGTTCGGCCTGGTTGCAGCGCGACATGCCCGGATAGAGCTCGGTCGACTTGGTGCAGAGGTCGGCCAGCGAAACGTTGGTACCGTTGAAACGACTGGTGGCGCCGCTCTTGGTGAAATAGACGTTGCGCATTTCGGCGGTCGGAAGCTGCGCACTGGCCTCCCAGATCGGCGTATAGACCACTGCGCGGGTCTTGGGGTCCACCGAAATCTTGCTGGCCGTCAGGCGGCTGAACCAGTCCGTACCTTCGTTGGCGATCTCATAGGTCGGTTCGACCGACACCGAGCCCGCACCGATGCGTGCACCACTGGCGCCCTTACCGCCGGAAGGAGACGCGCCACTGGTCACTGCCGACAGCACACGGCGCATTGCCGTGGTGATCTCAGCCGGCGTACGGGCATTGATGTACTCGCCCCGGGTATTGACGGCGGCATGCCAGATGTCGTCGACCGTACTTCGGTCATTGTCTGCCGAGGCGGGCCACCTGGAGTAGATCGTGGAGTCGGTGAACGGATCCTGGTCCAGGTCCGGGTTGAACAGCGTGCCCCGGGCACCCAGCGTGACACCATAGAAGTTCAGGTGCAGGTTGGTCTGGCAGTCCAGCCGCTTGTCGGGATTGCCAGTCTTGCAGGCCTGCACCACAGGCACCTGGCCCGCCGGCAGATCGGGACGCAGCGGGGGCTTGCCGCCTTGATTGATGTAGTACTGGCTGACGATGTCCGCCATGGTGTTGAAGTTGGAATCACTGAACGGAATGCCCATTCCGCCATCGGCATTCTGGGCGGTGGTCGGTCCTCCCCCGTTGCTGAAGCCGTCGGTGAACAGCATCACCGCATTCTTCTGGCAGGCCAGCTTCACCGGCGCGTCCTTGTCGGTGCGGGTGAACTGCAGCGCAGCGGCGTCAACGGCCCAGCGGTTGGGGGTACCACCATTGGCCGTGAGCCCAATCATGTCCGAATACAGGGCAAGCTTGGCATCGGGCTGCGCCAGGTCACGCATTGCCAGCGGCTTCCTGACACTGTTGTAATTGGTGTAATCACCGATGCGGAAATAGCCTACCCGCAGGTTGTTGACGCCTGCCAGCGACCGGGTCATGCCGGCGATCATCGCGCGGTTGCGGTTGCCGTAGAAGGAGTACCAGTTGGCAAAATTCTGCAGCGCGTCCTTGTTGCTGTCGGTGATCGTGTACTTCCACATCGCACAGCCACTGCCACAGGCGTTGTCGATCTTGACCCGGCTCACTCCGGAATACACACCGGCCTTGTCTTCGCGCTGCGGGTAGGGATCCTTGTCGTTCGTCCACGGCAGGAAGAAGGTCGCCGGCCAGTACTGGACGTAGATGTTCGAGGACCCTCTCCAGGTTATGTCCTGTTCGGCGGTCCGGTCCCGGCCATCGTTGTAGGTGGTCCCCTTCGGAATCACCATGCCGGTCAGGATCCGCGACGTACCGCTGAAATAGTTGGCAGCCAACGCCACCCTTGTCGAACCTCGCGGATCAATCAGGGTCGACGTCGGATTGGCTTCATCGTAGGGCTTGCCCGTGCCATCGATCCAGGGCTCATACTTCACCTCCGGATTGAAGTAGGTCGGGTTGTAGGTAGGCGAGCGGGCAAATCCCAGTGAATCCAGCTGCGGGATCGCATAGTAGCCACTGCTGATGACTGGGCCGGGCAGCACGTAGTAGTAGCTGCAGGTGCCGACGCCCACATTCAGATTGCCATTGCGATCGAAGAAGCTGCCGCCGCTCGCGCAGCCGGCACCATCCTGCCCGGGGAACTGGGTCTGGAAGGTCATCGACCCCGAGTCGTCCACCGCCATGATGAACGCGGGTGGCGTCTGCACCTGGTTGTTCAACGGCGCCTGTGCCAGCAACCCCTGGGCCTGGGCTGCGGTCAGGTTGTAGGCAACCACGCCCAGGCCGGCCAACCCTACGGCCGACGCCGCTGCAATCCACTTGAATCTACGCGTAGCCATGCCGCGCCCTCAAAGCTTGAAAATGGTATCGATCACCGACGATGACGTTGCATTGGCAGGGTCATCGGCCGCGAACGCGGTTATCTGGTAGGTATACGTCGCGCTGTCATCGGCCTGCCCCTCATCCAGGGCGTTGCCACCCGGGCCACCGCACTTGTCGATGCGGCGAACGCTCACTTTCGGCACGGCGGTGATCACCTGCGAACGCCCCCACTGCACGGGGTCGAAACGGTCCTCGCAGTCGTAGCTGATATCGCCCGACGCCAGCACGCTGCCCGTCGGCACATCGGTGCGGTTGGCGATCGCCTCCGCCGCGCGCTCTGCATTGCGCACCACGCCTTCCGCGTTCTGGAAGGAGCGATTCACCGCGCGATAGTTGGAGGCCATCTTCTCCTGCATGCCAGCAACCTGCATGCCCGCGATGCCGATCAGTGCCAGCAGCAGCAGCATGATCAGCGCCACGTACAACACCGCTCCCTCCTGCCGCCGGGGCAGCATGGGCGCGCGGTTGGCCCGGTGACGCATGGTTGGTGATCGGCTCATGATCAATTCCCGTAGAGTCGGTTACGCAGCGCGATGCTGACTTCGTAGGCGGTCCGGTAGCGCCCGTCGGTCACGCCATCCTGGCTGTAGGTAACCCCCAGCACACCCAGCTTGGCTGCCGCATCGGTCGGTTTGCCTGCGCTTGCCGGTGAGGCGCTGCGCGCGATGAGGCCCACGCGCACCTGACCGACCCGCAGCCACTGACCGGCGCCGGTCGCGTCCGTCTGGGTGGTGACCGTCGAAGCAGTCTGCAGGCGCGTGATGTTGCCCACCGGCGATGAGCCCGGCGCGATGCTGGCAGTGGTATCCAGGCCGAACAGCAACTGCATGTTCTCGATGCCTTCAACCAGTTCTTCATTGATGGTGTAGGCGCCACTGGCATCTGCCCGGGCGCGGCGAAGCCCCGGACCACTCACCCCCTGGCCCACGTAATACACCAGTGATTCGGCGCGATAGACCATCGTCGGCGCAGGCTGCGGTGCGTGCCGCGACAGGCTGACCCCCGTGGCCGTGATGGTTCCGGCGGCGGTTGTCCCCTTGAAGATGTCCACCGCATCACAACTGGAAACACCAAACAGGGTCGGAGCGGAGACACCGCCTTCGGTCAGTCGCTGCCAGCGTGCGGCGTCGACGGTCAGAACCGAACCATTCACCGCCAGTACCGGCACACCCTCGGGAGCAAGGAACCGCAGCACCAGGATGTCGCTGCCCGGCATCGGCGCCGGCGAAAGCTTGGCGATTGCGGTCGGCAGGTTGGCAGGGAGCGAACCCTTGCCTACCTCCAGCTGGGTGCCCGGCCCGGTATCAGGTGCTTCATAGCCCTGCACCGCCACGCTGAAATCCAACGGATTGCCGCTTCCGGACACCGCACCGAGGTTGTAATGCGGCTCTCCCTGCCCCTTCGTCACGTGTGCCTGGTCATTGACGCAGCCCAGATGGCCGGCCATGCGGATGTCACGCTCAAGGAAGTCCAGCGCGAACCGACCGTTTTCCTGTGCACGCGCAACACCTTCGGACAACCGCGATGCTGACTGGGAAGCGATGAAGATCTGGATGACCCCCAGCATCAGCACCAGGCCGATGACCATGGCGATCATCAACTCGATCAGCGACAGACCCGCCTGCCGGGCGGACGTGGAAAGCGATGCATTCATAGCTGGGTCTGCAGGGCGAAGGTGGTCGGCGTATCCGGGCTTTTCGGGTTCCAGCGTTCATCGGCCCAGCTGATGGCCACGGTCGCCACACCGTTGTTGACGGTCACGGTGGCTGCGGCGTTGTCACCGAGCGCCTTGACCACCCGGCACTGCCAGTCAGTGATGTTCTGCGCGATGCTGACGGCCGCGGTGGTGGGAGCACAGACCCCGGCGGCGGTCCGGCTCCCCGAGGTGAAACTCGCATTGGCGTACCACGCCGACTGGTAGCGGTTGCTGCGCATCTGCTCGGTCAGGTCATAGGCCAGATTGGTCGCCTGGGTGCGGTAATTGGCACTCTGCACGTAGCGCACGTTCATGGTCTGCAGCAGCGCGAAGCCGAGCAGGCCAAACGCCAGGACCACGATCGCAATGAGTACCTCCAGCAGGCTGAAGCCCCCCTGCTGGCGCGCGGCATGGAATGACGGATGCTTCATGGGCAGGGCCCCTTCGTACTGTTGACCTGGCCCGAGGCATTGATGGTGATCGTGCTCATCATCGGATCCTTGCCACACTTGTCGGGGCGCAGGGTAATGACCTGATCGCCTGCCGCGCGGCGACGGCCGCGCGCATCGAAGGCCACCAGCGTCTGCGGGCCGGCCACGACCAGGCCTGGGTTGATCTGGTTGAAACGCAGCACGATTTCGCCATTGTCGAAATCGCCGTTGCCGGAGGTATCGCTGAAGGCCATCATGCCCTTGTCCCACTTTCCGTCACAGCGCGTGCCATCGCTGCTGCCGCACACGCCGCCGCCACGGTTGTTGCGTATGGCATCGCTGCGCGCAAGGTTGAGCAGGCCGATCAGTTCATTGTGGGCAGAGACGACCCGATTGGAGCGGATCGTGCTCTGGAAGCTGGGAAACGCAATGGTGGCCAGCACTGCCAGCACGATCAGCGCCACCATCAGTTCAACCAGTGTGAAGCCGTTTGGCCGGCGCAAAGACATTGGACGCTCCCCAGCGTGTTGAGGGCCACGATGGGCCATCGCCCTGCCACCGGCAAGCGGCGGCAGGATGAACGGTCAATCCGGGGCGACGGGCGTCAAAGCCTTGACGACCCGCCCTCCCTGCCCACCCCGGCGCGATCCCCATCGCGCCGGCACAGGCTCAGGCCAGCACCTGGTAGCAGGGCTGGTACTCGCCGGAGATCTTCATCCGGCGCTGCTCGACGAAGGCGCGCAGCAATGCGTCCAGGGCCTGCATCATGTCCGGGTCGCCATGGATCTGGAACGGCCCGAACTGCTCGATGCGGCGCATGCCGTCCTCCTTCACGTTGCCGGCGACGATGCCCGAGAACGCCCGGCGCAGGTCAGCCGCCAGCGCGTGCGGCGCGCGCCCGTGGTGCAGGTCCAGCGCGGCCATTGCCTCGTGGGTCGGCACGAACGGCTGCTGGTACTCCCACGGAATCTCGATCGACCAGTTGAAGAAGAACGAGTCCTTCTGTGCCAGGCGATGCTCGCGCACGCGCTTGATACCGTTGGCCATCTTCTTGGCCACCGCCACCGGGTCGCCGATGATGATCTCGTAGCGCTCGGCTGCAGCATCACCCAGGGTCAGGCGGATGAAGCGATCGATCTGCTCGAAGTACGGCGCCGCCACGGTCGGGCCGGTCAGGATCAGCGGGAACGGCAGGTCCTTGTTTTCCTCGCGCAGCAGGATGCCGAGCAGGTACAGGATTTCCTCGGCGGTGCCGACGCCACCGGCGAACACGATGATGCCGTGGCCGATGCGGACGAAGGCCTCAAGGCGCTTCTCGATGTCCGGCATGATCACCAGGTGGTTGACGATCGGGTTCGGTGACTCGGCGGCGATGATGCCCGGCTCGGTCAGGCCGATGTAGCGCGTCACGGTGCGGCGCTGCTTGGCATGGGCGATGGTGGCCCCCTTCATCGGGCCCTTCATCGCACCCGGGCCACAGCCCGTGCAGATGTCGAGGCCGCGCAGGCCCAGCTCGTAGCCGACCTGCTTGGTATACAGGTACTCATCGCGCGAGATCGAGTGGCCGCCCCAGCACACCACCAGGTTCGGGTCGCCCGGGTTGAGGATGCGCGCGTTGCGCAGCAGGCCGAACACCGCATTGGTGATGCCCTCGGAGGACTCCAGCTCAGCGGCGTAGGCCGGGCCCATCTCGATGGCCATGTACGCCAGGTCGCGCACGACGGCGAACAGCAGTTCGGCGACGCCGCGGATGATCTCGCCGTCGACGAAGGCCATCGCCGGTGCGTTGACCAGATCGATACGCACGCCGCGATCCTGCTGCGCCACCTGGATGTCGAAATCGGGATACAGATCGCGCGCCGCGCGCGGATCGTCAGAGGCGCTGCCACTGGTCAGCACCGCCAACGCACAGCGGCGCAGCAGCTCGTGCATGCCGCCGGCAGACGCGTCGCGCAGGCGGGCCACTTCGGCCCGCGACAGCACATCCAGCCCACCGCGCGGGTAGATCCGCGCGTCCTGCACCGGCAGTGCACGGGCTGATTTTTCGTTCGTGGTCATGTCCAATTTTTCGCTTCCTTCAAGGTTTCCGACTGTACTGCCGCCCCCTTAAAAAGCAAAACGGCCGGGAAGCCCGACCGTTGGATGTGTGCTTCCCGCGTTCGCCTTTCCGGGACCGCATCGGCGGCGTTGGCACCGCGCACATTTCCGGATGCTACGCCGATGCCAGATGACCTGCAAGGACTTTCGCATGAACGGAAAACGGCCGGGTTTCCCCGGCCGTTTTCACTTACTGCTTCAGGCTCTGATGGATCAGAACTTGTACTTCACGGTCAGCTGCATCGACCAGCGCGACACGGCGGTGTTGCCCTTGTCGTTGTTGTTTTCCTGGACCGAGGAATCATCCGCACCGGTGAACGAGTACACGTACTTGCCGGTGGCCGGATCGATACCTGCGAAGTTGCCCACGCGACGGGTGGCGTAGAAGCCGTAGTCGTCGATCAGGCCCCACTTCTTGTTGAGCAGGTTGCCGACGTTCATGATGTCCAGCGCGATTTCACCCTTGTGGGTCTTCGCGAAGCCCGGGAACTCCTGGCTGATGCGGACATCGAAGCTGTTGACCCACTTGGCGCGGTGCTGGTTGGCCGGCACGGTGCTGCCACGGTAAGCATCGAGTTCCGGATTCTGCGCCAGCCAGTCGAAGAACTTCTTCTCCATGTCTGCGCCGCCAACAAACAGCACGTCGCCCGGGCCCTTCGGCACGTAGAACAGGTCGTTGCCGATCGCGCTGTCGCCGTTGGCATCGTTGTAGAACACGTAGCTGTACGGACGGCCCGAACGGCCTTCATAGAACAGGCCGACGCGGGTGGCGTTGTCACCGAAGAAGTTGTGCTTCCACTCCAGGGTACCGGTGATACGGTCCTTGATCGCATAGCGCGAGTTGTACGCGATGTTCTCGTTGGCGTTCAGGATCTGGGTGTTGTTCCAGTTCGAGGTGTTCTGCGAGCTGGTCAGCGGGCTCACTTCCTTCGACTGGGTGTAGGTGTAACCCAGCGACCAGCCCCAGTTCTCGGTCAGCGGCTTCGCCAGCGAGAAGGTCGCCTGGCTGCCGCGGCCCTTGTTGGTGTTGCGCAGGAGCAGCACGTCGCCGATGTTGTTCGGGCGGTAGTTGCGGTTCAGCACGCCATTGGTGCCGTTCTCCATGCCCAGGTTGTCACCGGTGCGGCTGTCGATCTTGCTGTTGGCCTGGTTCAGGCCCTTGTCGTTCCAGTAGATCTCACGACCGTCCTGTGCGGACACGTAGGTCGGGCCATTGCCCTTGCCATTGGTCAGGTCCAGACGCTCGAAGTACAGGCCATCCTTGACCTTGGTGAACAGCAGTTCGGCCGACGCCACGATGCCGTACCACGGCAGCTCGTGATCGAAGGCCAGGTTGGCCTTCCACACCGACGGCAGGCGGGTGCCCGGGTTGATGATGTCGACGTTCTGGCGCGCGATGATCTTCGACGGATCCGGGATAAACGGATTGTCGGCATCAGCACTGAAGCCACCCGGGTTGCCACTGACGTTGTACTCGACGTAGTTCAGGCCAGTGTTCTGATAGGCACCTGCCAGCCACACGTTCGGTGCAGCACCGCCGAACAGGCCCACGCCACCGCGCAGCTGGGTCGGGCGGTCGCTGTCGAAGGTGTAGTTGAAGCCAACGCGCGGCTGGATCAGGCTCTTGTCCACCAGCTTGGTGTTGTTGTAGCCATACAGTGACTGGATGTCGGCGTTGTACTTGGTCTGACTGGTGAAGTCCGGGATGTCCACGCGGACGCCGAACATCAGGCTCAGGTTGTAGTTGATCGCCCAGGTATCCTGGATGAACAGGCCAGTATTCTTCAGATGGAACTTGGCCGGAATGTCATCCAGGCTGCCGCCCGCGCGCGGAACGCGCAGCTGGTAGCCGTTCGCGGTCCCCTTCAGGAACGAGGCCAGGTCACGGAAGTCATACGCGCCGTACAGGTTACGGCCGTAGAAGTTCATCAGGTCGTTGTCGGTGTAATCGAAACCGAACTTGACGGTGTGGTCACCGACGTACCAGGTACCGGCACCGAAGGCGCTCAGTTCCTTCGACTCGACCAGATTGGTGTGGGTGTTCTGCTCGGTACCCAGGTACAGCGAATTGTTGCCGAAGCGGACCCGCATCTGCGGCAGGTGCGAGGCGGCGACGCGGTTGGACGAGTAGTCCTTGTGCGAGACCTTGAACTCGGTCGAGAAGTTCTCGGACCAATCGCTGAACAGCTCACCCATCCAGGTTTCGTACTGGGTCGGCTGGGTGTACCAGAAGTCACTCAGCGAGAGTGCGCTGCTGCTGACCTGCGGGAAGCGGACGACGTCCTGCTTCATCTTGTTGTAGCGCAGGGCCGCACGGTGGTTCTCGTTGATGTTCCAGTCCAACTTGACCGCGTACTCTTCGATCTCGGTCTTGTTGTTCAGGTCACTGACGCCGCCCACCGGGTGGCCCAGTTCCGCCATGCGCTTCTGCACAGCCGAGATGTCAGCGTCGCTGATGCCGCCCTTCGCCGGATCCTTGTTATAAGGGCTGTCGCTCAGGCTGACGCCGCCACCACTACGCTCGTACTTTTCATAGTTGGTGAAGAAGAACAGCTTGTCCTTGACGATCGGGCCGCCGAAGGTCATGCCGTAGGTCTTCTCGTCCTTGAAGCCGTTGAAGTCCGACTTGTCACCTTCCAGGCGCGAGCGGACCATGTCCTTGTCGCGGTACGAACCGTACACGGTGCCGTGGAACTCATTGGTACCCGACTTGGTCACGGCGTTGATCACCGCGCCGGTACCACCCGAGATGGTGGTGTCGTAGTTGGCCAGGTCGATGTTGATTTCCTGGATGGCGTCCATCGACACCGGCTGACGCTCGGTCGGCAGGTTGTTGGAGCCCAGGCCAAACGGATCGGAGGCGCTGATGCCGTCGATGCGGATGGCGTTGTAACGGGTGTTCTGGCCACCGGCCGAGATCGCGCCGTCAGCCTTGCTGACCTGCGAGATGCGCGGGTCCAGGCGGATGTAGTCCTGGATGTTGCGGTTGGCCGACGGCAACGCATCCATCGTTTCACGGGTCACGTTGCTGCCGGTACCCATCTTGGTGGCGCTGAACAGGTCCAGGCCACCCGCGGTGGCAACGACGTTCACCGCGTCCAGATTGGTCGCAGCCAGATCACCGCCCAGGCTGGCGTTGACGGTGTTGACCTGATTCAGGTTCAGGAAGACACCCTCTTCGGTCTTGGTGCCTTCACCGGACTTGGTGATGGTGATGGTGTACGGACCACCCACGCGCAGGCCGCGCGCGTTGTATCGACCCGACGCATCGGTGGTGGCACGCGAAACAGTGCCCGACTCGGTGTGGGTGATGGTGACTTCAGCGCCGGCGACCGGCTGGCCTGCGGCGGACATCACCTGGCCGCCGACACCGGCAGAGGTGCTCTGGGCGAAGGCGGGAGCGGCGGCGAGTGCGGCCACGAGACCAAGGGTAAGCTTGGACATCCGGAGTGGGTGGGTCATTTTTCGGTAGCCTCGATGCGAGTTGGCGATGGCGGAAAAAAAGCGCATCCAAACAGCCCTGCGGGTGGCTGGTCGGAGAGTTATCTGGGGTTCCCTACCGCTTGGCTGAAGGCAGCCATAACGGTTAACACTAGATTAACACGCTACGCCATCAATGTGACGGTTGTGCGACAAACGGCACCGGATCGCAACGCAATCGTGACGGGTTCTTCACTCCGCCTTTCCCCCGGCCTCATTCCGACAGAGGCGCCTCACTGGCGTCGAGAATCTGGCCTCGCCAGGCATGCCCGGCGCTGGACAGCAGGGTCACGGCCGCAGCGGCGGCGGCCTCCGGGCCTTGGGCGGCCGGGTCCTGGTCGACGGAATAGGCACGGGCGCGCAGCGCCGTGCGCAGCGGGCCGGGGTACAGGCCACTGACCCGTACCGGGCTGCGGCCAAGTTCGTCGTGCAGGCTGGTGATCAGGCCGCGCAGTCCATGCTGGGCCACGCCATACCCCCCCCAATAGGCCTGTCCGACCCGCTCGGGCGCATCCACTGCAAACACCATCGCCGCATCCTCGCGCTGCCGCAGCAGCGGCAGGCAGGCCTGGGCCAGCCAGGCCGGCGCGGTCAGGGTGACGTGCACCGCGCGGGCGAAACTGGCCGGATCGGCCAGTTCAAACGGAGTCAGGCCCGGGAAATGGGCGGCACAGACCAGCAGGCCGTCCAGCCGCCCGAGCTCGCGCTGCAGGGCCTGGGCCAGTTCGGCGTAGTCATCCGGGCCAGCGCCTTCCAGATCCAGCGGATACAGCAGCGGTTCCGGGCCGACAGCCTGCACCTGGGCGTAGACACGGTCCAGGCGGCGCGGCTTGCGGCCCAGCAGGACCACGGTGGCACCGGCCGCTGCGGCCGCAACGGCCGCCGCACTACCCAAGCCACCGCCGGCGCCTGCAACCAGCACCACGCGATCCTGCAACGGGCGGCCATCGAGCGCCCCGTCGGTCGGTGACGTCGATGGCCAGGCACTCATCCCTGTGTCGCCTCTTCGACGATGCGCTTGAGCTCGCCGGCTTCGAACAGCTCCAGGACGATGTCGCAGCCGCCGATCAACTCACCGTTGATGAACAGCTGCGGGAACGTCGGCAGGTTGGAGAATCGCGGCAGGTTGGCGCGGATCTCGGGTTCTTCCAGCACGTTGACGGTGCGCAGGGTGACAGCGCCGGCCGCCATCAACGCCTGTACGGCGCGGCTTGAGAAGCCGCACATCGGGTATTGCGGGGTGCCCTTCATGAACAGCACGAGCGGGTAACGATCGACCTCGGCCTGGATTTGCTGCATTACCGCCACAACCTCACTCCTTGCTTCGCCGGACAAACCGACCGCGGTGGTCGGCTAGACTGCCCACGGTAGCCGCCATTGTAAGCCGATGGAACCGGCTGCCGCCGCCCCTCTGGCCACGAACCTGTCCATGCCTGTCGAATTGCCTGCCCTTCCCTACCTTCCCGGCTCCCTGCAGCCGCATCTGTCCGCACAGACCCTGGAGCTGCACCACGGCCGCCATCACCGCGCCTACGTGGATGCGGTCAATGCCGGCATCCTCGGCACCGAGTGGGAAGAAGCGTCACTGGAAGAGATCGTCCGTCACGCCCAGGGCAAGCTGTTCGATGCTGCCGCCCAGGCCTGGAATCACGGCTTCTACTGGCAGTGCCTGCGTCCGCGCGGCGGCGGTGAGCCGCAGGGGCGGCTGGGCGAGCTGGTCAAGCGCCAGTTCGGCGACGTGCAGCGCCTGCGCGAGGAGTTCAACCGCACCGCACTGGGCCTGTTCGGCTCGGGCTGGGTGTGGCTGGTGCAGCATCCGGGCGGGCAGCTGGGCCTGCAGGCCACCCGCAATGCAGGCACCCCGCTGACCGGCGAGAGCACGCCACTGCTGTGCTGCGACGTCTGGGAGCACGCCTACTACACGGACTACCAGAATGATCGCGCGCGCTACCTGGACGCGTTCTGGCAGATGGTCAACTGGGAATTCGCCGAAAGCCAGCTGCGCTGAGGCAGCGGCTCCGCCACGGGGTAGTGCCGGCCGCTGGCCGGCATCCCCATACGCGCACGACCATACCCGGTCCGCCCGCCAGCGGCCGGCACTACCGGGAAACAGTACGGAGCTTCACGCGCTCTCGTGCGCGGCCACCGCGTCCATCACCCGTGCCGAGTACACCAGCGCGGCGCCTGCATTGAGCGACACTGCCACGCCCAGCGCCTCGGCGATTTCCTCGCGGCTGGCGCCGTGCTTCAGCGCTGCATCCACATGCACGGTGATGCAGCCGTCGCAGCGGGTGGTCACTGCCACGGCCAGCGCGATCAGCTCGCGGGTCTTGGCATCCAGGTGGTTGGTCTGCGCGCCGGCATTGGCCAGTGTGGCATAGCCCTTGACCGTATCCGGCGAGAGCTTGCCGATCTCGCCGATGCGGCCCTTCAGTTCCTTGCGGTAGGCATTCCAGTCGAGCATGGGGGTGACTCCTGTGAAAGGAGCTCCACGCTACCACCGGGAGTGTTGCGCCGATGCCTGCACCGGTGCGCCACACCGTTGCAGCCATACAGGGGTGTGCCGGCAGCACGCCGGCACACCCGCGTTCAGCGGTTTCGCAGCGCGTGCACCGCCGGTGCCACCTGGGCCTGTCGGTCCAGTTCCAGGCCCACCTGGCCCAGCGCGTCGGCCAGTGCTGCGGCATCGTCATCGCGCAATGTGGCATGCCCCACCTTGCGACCTTCGCGCGGCTCCTTGCCATAGTCATGCCAATGCCCGCTGGCCTGGGCCAGCACCGGCGCCGGGTCGGGCATCGCGCCCAGCCAGTTCAGCATGCAGGCATGGCCGAGCATGCGGGTGCTGCCCAGCGGCAGGCCCAGCACGGCACGCAGGTGGTTCTCGAACTGCGAGGTCTCGCTGCCTTCGATGGTCCAGTGGCCGGAGTTGTGCACGCGCGGCGCCATCTCATTGGCCAGCAGCTCGCCATCGCGGCAGAACAGCTCCAGCGCGAACACACCGACGTACTGCAGGTGCTCGGCGACGCGACGGGCATAGCCGATCGCGGCCTGCTGCTCGGCGTCGGACAGCACGGCCGGGGCCACGCTGGCCGACAGCACGCCATCGACATGCCAGTTGCCGGTGACCGGCCAGGCCTCGAAGCTGCCATCGCGGCCGCGCACGGCGACCACGCTGACCTCGCGCTGGAAGGCCACGAAGCCTTCCAGGATCAGACCGGTACGCTCGACCTGCGCACCCAGCGCATCCCACGCAGCATCGATGTCGCCTTCGCTGCGCAGGCGGAACTGACCCTTGCCGTCGTAGCCGAGGCGGCGGGTCTTGAGGATGCACGGCAGGCCGAATTCGGCGGCCTTCGCGGCCAGCTCCTCACGGCTGCGGATGTCGGCAAAGGCCGGCAGCGGAATGCCCAGCTGCTGGAACAGGGTCTTCTCGCTCAGCCGGTCCTGGGCCACGGCCAGTGCGGCCGGCGGCGGATAGACCGGCACGCGGTCGGCCAGGAACTGCGCGCTGTCGGCCGGCACGTTCTCGAAATCGAAGGTGACCACGTCGACCTTGGCGGCAAAGTCCGCCAGCGCCTGGCGGTCATCGAAGGCACCGACGGTGAGCGGCGCCAGCGGGCCGCTGCAGGCGTCGGCCGCCGGGTCGTACAGTTCGAAGCGCAGTCCCAGCGGTGCACCGGCCAGTACCATCATGCGGGCGAGCTGGCCGCCGCCCAGGATGCCGACGGTCAGGCTCATTGGCGCGGATCGTCGTGGGCCATCACGTCTTCGGTCTGGCGTGCGCGGAACGCGTCGAGCGCCTGGCCGATCGCCGGCTGGTCACTGGCCAGCATTGCGGCGGCGAACAGCGCGGCGTTGGAGGCGCCGGCATTGCCGATGGCGAAGGTGGCGACCGGGATGCCGGCTGGCATCTGCACGATCGACAGCAGCGAATCCATGCCGTTGAGGGCCTTGGACTGCACCGGCACGCCCAGCACCGGCACGGCGGTCTTGGCGGCGATCATGCCCGGCAGGTGCGCGGCCCCGCCGGCACCGGCGATGATCGCGCGCAGGCCACGCGGGCCCGCCTGCTCGGCGTAACTGAACAACACATCCGGCGTCCGATGCGCGGACACTACCTTCACTTCGAACGGAACACCCAGAGCTTCAAGCTTCTGGGCGGCGTGCTGCATGGTTTCCCAGTCGGAACGGGAACCCATGACGATGCCGACAAGCGGCGCGATCGGGTTGGGGGTCATTGGCCGTCACCTGCCTTAAAGACGTATTCTAGCCATCTTCCACGCAAGACGAAGAACCATGGATCGCAAGCTGCTCGACCTGCTGGTGTCGCCGGACACCCGCCAGCCCCTGTCCCTGCTGGATGGCAAGGGCCTGGAAGCCCTCAACAAGGCCATTTCCGCCGGCGCGGTGAACAAGGCCGATGGCAACCCGCTGGCGCAGCCGCTGCGCGAAGCGCTGGTCACCCGCGACCGCAAGCAGGTGTTCCGCGTCGACGATGGCATCCCGGTGCTGCTGGCCGAGGAAGCCATCCCCACCGCCCAGATCGCCGACTTCCCGGCCGCATGAGCACGCTGCCGACGCCGGATGCGGCCGTTGTCGCCGCCGATGTCGCGCGTGCGCTGGCCGAGGACCTGGGCAGCGGTGACGTCACCGCCGCCCTGCTGCCCGACCAGGCCGACAGCGCCTACCTGCTGTGCAAGCAGGACGGGGTGATCGCCGGCCGCCCCTGGTTCGACGCCACCCATCGCGCGCTCGACCCGGACGTACGCATCGAATGGCAGGTATCCGAAGGCGACGCGGTCACCGCAGGCACCGTGCTGGCCCTGCTGCACGGCCGCAGCCGCAGCCTGGTCAGCGCCGAACGCACCTCGCTGAACTTCCTGCAGACGCTGTCCGGCACCGCCACCACCACCGCGCGCTACGTGGCGGCCGTGGCCGGCACCGGCACGCGCATCCTCGACACCCGCAAGACCCTGCCCGGCCTGCGCCTGGCGCAGAAGTACGCGGTGCGCTGCGGCGGTGGCGAGAACCATCGCTTCGGCCTGTACGACACGGTGATGCTGAAGGAAAACCACATCCGCGCTGCCGGTTCACTGGCCGCAGCCGTGGCTGCCGCACGCCGGCAATGGCCTGGGTTGCCGCTGGTGGTCGAGGTCGAGGATCTGGCGCAGCTGCGCCAGGCGCTGGAGGCGGGTTGCGAACGCATCCTGCTGGATGACTTCAGCCCCGACCTGCGCCGCGAGGCGGTGCGCATCACGGCGGGTCGCATTCCGCTGGAAGTGTCCGGCAGCGTGGGCCTGGGCGGCCTGCGTTCGATCGCCGAGGACGGCGTGGACTGCATCTCCATCGGCGGCCTGACCAAGCATGTGCAGGCCATCGATCTGTCGCTGAAGCTGGGCCCGCCGC